>JAADYV010000156.1 GCA_010092855.1 Chloroflexota bacterium
CTCGTACCCCAAATCCTGCGCGGCAGCTTCCGCCGAGTCCGCTTCGGCTTTGAAGAACGGGTTGTCGTGCGACGGGGTGATGATCACGATCAGCCCTTCGGCGTCTTGTGCTTTGACGGTCGCCGGGACAGTTGCGGTTGGCACGCCGATCTGTACCAGCGCCAGAACCAGGGCGATTACCAGTAACATGTTCCATTTTTTGTTCATCTTGCTTCTCCTTGCATAGATAAATATTCGACAACTTTTTGCGTAGTGGTGCACGAGAGACGATGGTTTGTCCGGACTGTTCCTGTTTTCGCTGTCGCACCTCCTTTCGAACACGATTGTGGATTACGCCGAAAGCATCGTGCGCTCTTCCAATCGTTGCGACAGTTGATCAATAATGACGGCGATAACAATAACAAGACCAGTGATGACCTGCTGCCAAAACGAACTGACATCGTTTAGCAACATGCCGTTCCGCAAGACGCCGATCACAAAAGCCCCGATAACCGTTCCCAGGATGGTGCCGCGTCCGCCTGCCAGCGACGTGCCACCCAGCACCACCGCGGCGATGACTTGCAGCTCCCAGAACTCACCGTTCGCGGGATGTGCCGAGCGAAGCTGCGAGGTAACGATCAAGCCGACGATGGCGGCACAGAACCCGGAGATGACATAGGCCAGCGTCGTCGTGCGCTTGACCCGTACACCGGAGAGCTCAGCGGCGCGCGCATTGCCACCAATGGCATAGGTTTGGCGACCAAAGGGAGTTTTCGTTGTGACAAATACGGCGATGATTACCAGCCCGATCATGATCCAGATCGAGTAGGGTAGGTCGAACCATGGATCGGTATCGGTACCGAGGCGAATGAAGTCGGGATTGCCCAGCTTCGGATCACCAAGCTGTTTGTAGGTCGCCCCGTCGTTGATGAGCAGCGCCAACCCACGCGCGGAATACAATGTACCGAGAGTTACGATAAAGGGTGCGACATTGAACCTCGTGATCACCAACCCGTTGAAGAGTCCCAACAACATCCCTACGCCAATCGTGATGAGGCCCAAAATCCAGACATTCCAGTAGATCACCATGTCGAAGGCCTCGATGCGCACTCCTTCACGGATCAAAGCCCCCGCCACCATCCCACACAAGCCAACGATTGATCCAATCGAGAGGTCGATGCCCGCCGTCAGGATCACAAAGGTCATGCCGATACCCATGATGGCGTTGAGGGCAACTTGCTTGGTCAGGATCACGAGGTTGTCGGATTTCAGGAATGCATCCGGCGAATAGATCGAAAAGAACCCGAACAACAGGATCAGCGCAATAAACGCGCGCAGCCGCAGCAGTATCCGTCGAAACGAGATATTCTTAGGTGCCCAATCTGGCAGTCGAATCTTTAACTGTACCAAAGGTGGTTCGGTGCCCGCTTCCAGGTGCGCCTGCGTTCTAGTGGTAACCAGGAAAGCGACAAACAGCCAGAAAAGGAATAGCGCGATCAGCCCCCCCACCAGCCCGACTGTCGAACCAAAGACGACACCTCTGTTGGTGTCACGATTTTTGTTGATGACAAGCGCTCGTGTGCCGGCAGCACCCAGGACTGCGGCCACCAGATGGCTTATCAGCAGAACGGGAATAAACGGGATATTCATACAACTCTCCACAAGTGTTGGTGGTGTGGCTTTACCAGAAACTGCATGGCGCCAGGTGCCAAAATAACTGTACTTGACTCGGCTAGTCGGTTTGGGCTGGATGACTTGCTAGTCCACGCCTGGTCTGCAGGACGAATATGTACTATGCCTGCAAACCTGCTGTGACCGCTACCGTCCCATTTGTCCCAATTCGTGGCCCATCGCCGAGGCGGACACCAGTCCTTCTTCTGTTGCCAAATCATGTACAAACTCGCGGGTGATGCGGCCTTTGGACATGACAAGAATACGGTCCGAGGCAGCCATGATCTCCTTGAGTTCGGTCGACACAAACATAATGCCCAGGCCTTGCGCGGCGAGCTGGCGCATGATCTCGAAAATCTCTTCCTTCGCACCGACATCGATCCCGCGCGTGGGCTCGTCCATCAACAGCACTTTGGGTTCGGTGAGCAGCGCTTTGCCGACGACGACCTTTTGCTGGTTGCCACCGCTGAGCGACGAAATCAAAAAATCTACATTGGCTACTTTGATCGCCAATTCATTCACTAATCGCGTGATGTTCTGTTGTTGCGCGTGGCGCGACAGGTAAAAGCGACGCACGTAACGGCGGAGGCTGGCCAGCAGCATGTTGTCAGCAACGGTCATGGTCTGGACCAGGCCTTCGCGCTGGCGGTCCTCCGGAATCAACATAATGCCCTGCTTGATGCGCTCGTTGATCTGGCGGTTTAGCGGCTGGCCATCCAGCCAGATGTTGCCCCGCGCGCGAGGATGCAACCCCATCAATACTTCGAACAACTCCGTGCGCCCGGCCCCCATCAAACCATAGACACCCAGAATCTCGCCAGCGTGCAGCGTCAGCGAAACATCTTCCAGCAGATAGTCCGTTGTTCCGGGGCGCGGCAGATAGGCGTTTTCGACGCGCAGGATTTCGTCGCCAATGGCGTGTTGGGGAGCGCGATAGGTGGATGTGGTCTCGCGGCCCACCATGCGCTCGATAATCCAGGGCAGGTCAATCTCGGCCATCGGAGATTCGGCTACCAACCGCCCATCGCGCAGCACGGCGATATAGTCGCCAATCTGCATCAATTCTTCGAGCTTATGCGAGATGTAGATGATGGTGACGCCGTTCGCCTTGAGTTCTTCGATCACGCGGAACAGTACCTCAACCTCGGCAGTACTAAGCGCGGAGGTTGGCTCATCCATGATCAGGATATTGATGTCGAGCGCCAGCGCTTTGGCGATTTCGACGATCTGCTGCTGGCCAACGCGCAAATACGACACCAGGGTCCGGGGGTCAATTGGCTGTTCAAGCCGGTTGAGGAGTTTGGCGGCCTCTGCTTCTTCATCCCCGTGGCGGACTATGGTTTTGCCCCAGGTGATTTCGTGCGCCATAAAGATGTTTTCGGCCACGCTCAAGTTTTGAAAGAGGTTGAGTTCCTGGTGGATAATCCCGATCCCGCGCGCTTCTGCTTCACGCGGATTCTTAGGCCGAATTTCTTCGCCTTCCAACACCAGTTCACCCTCGGTAGCCTGGATGACGCCCGCCAGGATTTTCATGAGTGTGGACTTGCCAGCGCCGTTTTCGCCGACCAACACGTTCACTTTGCCCCGGCGCGCGTGGTACGTCACATTGTCGAGCGCTACTGTACCGGGATAGAGTTTAGTGACATTCCTGGCTTCCAGAATGATGTCGTTGTCCGGTTGGGCAGTGCCCGGCTGTTGCTGGTCGATTGGGGTGGTCTGCTCGGTCTCGATCATTCCATAATCTCCAGTTGCAGGGGCACAACCTCGATGTTGGACCACATCTGGCGTGACATATCCCGACCTTCCTTAAGCCCCATCGCGCCCACGAAGGTGATTGTCCGCCCTTCATAATCTGCGGGGTCCAGTTCCATGATCATTTCTGGATCCGCTAGCCCGAATGCATTGGCGATCTCGACCTTCGCCTGGTTAAGGAGTTCAGTTGCCACTGCGCCATGCTCAGTCTGGTTGATGAAATCGTTAAAGCTGATGGTGCCTGGGGCGTCGCGGACGGCAAAGCCCAGGGTCGGGCTGATGCGTGGTCCAAGTTCCAACAGGATATCGGTTTCGCCGTCATAGGGCGGCAAATCGACCTGATATTCAGGGAACAGCCCTGAGTTTTCGAACACGACGATCCGGGCTTCGGACTTGACCATGAAGTACCAGTCCTCGCCTTCACTTTCCTGGTTGCCGCGTTCGGTGATCAGCGATGAATCGGTTTCCAGTTCCGCCAACAGCGGACCGAGTTCATATGCGTTCTCAACGTAGGTGGGCACAATTTCTGATTCCCACTTGTTGGTTACATACTGATCCGCGCGAAAGCCTTCTTTGACAATAGCGTCTTCTTCGAAGGTTCGGATTTCCGCGAACTGGCAAGCAGCAAGGACACCGGACAGGATTGAGAACACAAAAAGATAGCGCAATAGTTTTCTTGCTTGCATACAGTTAACTCCTAAGTGCGTTGGTAACAGCAGGCTGGTTGATGTTTTCGGCACGAAGTGGCGCTGGTGATGCGCCATATTCGACGAAACCTTGGTAATGTTGACATTTTCGTCTGAGAATGGCGGTCTCCTGAGTACAAGTCAACATGGCCTAATCATCAATCAGCGCTTGCGCCGTTGCCTGGTCGGTAACGAGGACATTGACAATCCCGCCCACTAAAGCGCCGCGAATGGCCTTGACCTTATGAGCACCCCCGGCTACTGCTACCGTGCGTCTGATGTTTTTTAGTTGGGCGAGTGGCATCCCGATCACGCGATCATTGAGTGGCGTATCAACCGGTTGGCCATCAGCGTCGAAGAAACGCTGGCAAATATCGCCAATTGCGCCGCATTCACGCAGCACCTGTGTTTCATCAGATGAGAAGGTGTTGCCGCTGCTAGCGAGGAGTTCCGAAGGCTCCAGTGCACCAATCCCTACCAGCGCCAATGTGACCTGATCGAACATGGCCACGGTTTGAGCGACATAGGGGTCTTCTAGCAGCACGCGCTTGGCATCCGCCGACCCGACAATGCCAGGCGCAGACAGAAAAACCGCCGTGCCATGCAGCAACTCGGCCAGGCGATGACCAAGACGGGCCGCGTGTTTTTCCGCTTCTGAATTGCCGATCCCGCCCAGTATCTGAACGATCTGGGCATTTATTTTCGAGTTGACAGGATGCATCGCATCGACCATCGCCAGCAAGGTGGAACTCCAGGAAGAGATACCAACGACTTCATCCTTGCCGAGAGTCGTCTCAATGTAGTACGCTGCTGCTGCACCAATAGCCCGCTGGAGGTCGTCAAGTCGCTGTGATTGGGAGTCGGCGATGATGACGTCTTTGATGTTGTATTTTTGGCGGAGAGCTTCTTCCAACTCGACATAGACACCCGGGGGCATGCTGACCGTTATCCGGATGATCTTTTCGGCAATTGCGCGTTTGTGAAGGCGGGAGATCGTGGTCTGCGAGAGATCGAGCCGTTTGGCGATCTCAGATTGGCTGAGGCCCTGATTGTAATAAAGATGGGCAACACGCGCCATCAACCGCAACTCTTCAAGGTGAGCCATAATATAATAATCTCATTGCTACGAATAATTATTCATTGGTGTATTTTTATTCATATACCCAGTATAGCCAGAATCAACTCGCGAGTCAAGTCGTGCTAAACACTTGTGCGGCGTTGTGCTCGAAAATCCATCCACGCGAAGGCTGGCCGGCGCGCCGCCAATACATCCAGCAGGCAATACCACGCGAACAAGGCTGCCCGGAACACTATCGACCGCACGTTTTCTGGTCACCGGCACAAAACGCTGCCAGTGGACCTTGATGGCAGAGCTTGCACGGCCCCTCGCTGGTTTTTGTCACCTGAGAGTTGTATTTGGATACTGCGAGTTTTCAGGTTCTGGCTTGAGGGGGGTAGCTCTCAGTCTTTACAGCACCATGGCCAGAATATCAGCCAGACTACGACGAGATTTCGCGGTGGAAATCTTCGTCGGGTTTGGCTACGCTAGCTCTGCTTGCATCATATCCGTATGGCAAACAACCGGCGCGTGGCAAGTCTTAAATACACTGCATCTAGCATAAACGTAATCGCTGTCACTAGCGCGGCTCCCAAAATCCCCAGATAGGGAATAAACAGCACGTTCAACACCGTGTCGCTAACAAACAAGCAAAACGTGAGAAATGTGAAAAGCATGGGATGGCCACCTTGTAGGATCAATCCCTTGAAGGCGGCATAAGGCGCATTCACCACAACCCCCATCACAATTAGGGCGAAGATGGACCAACTGACCACCAGATGTGTTGGTCCGAACAGCAGCCAGTAGCCTAACGGGTACCCGGCCACTGCCAGTATGCCCAGCCCGCCGATGCTCAGAAAAATACGGCGGCGCAGCGTCATGATCAAAGCCTGAATCTGGTCTAGTGCGCCATGAACAAAATGCTGGCCCAGGATCGGGTCCAGATTCCAGCGAAAGGCTACCGGAAACTGGGCGAAACCTTCAGCGAGCATCGCCGCAAAACTGTAGATACCAACCTGTCCATCGGTCGTGAAATAGCCCAGGATGATTACATCCATGCGTGTGTTTAGCTCCAGCAGCGCGCCCCCCAGCATACTGCGCGATCCATACGACAGGTGTTCTACACACCGTGCATAGATGCTGTTGATCGGTTTGAAGGGCAGCAGTCGACGATAGATCAGGACAAACAGCGTGAGGAATAACACGATTTCGGTCAGCGTCAGCGCTAACGGGATAGTACTGTCCGCAACACCTAACGCGATGAGGATGATGACACTCCCCAGCAACAAAATGAAGCGCAACGATCGGAAAACTGCATAGGCCTTCATCTGTTGCAGACCATTCAGGATGTTGATCAAAACTTTATTCAACCCGAAGAACAACAGCCCGGGCAGCACAAAACGGAATCCTGCCCCAACATCGGCACTGCGGAAATAGTCCTCGACCAGGCCGGTGGCCAGGAAGCCGCCAACCATCACCGGCACTGAGCACAACACGACCAACAGCAGTGCACTGGTGGCAATATCGGCCTGAAGCTCACAATCGTCGCTGGCATAGGATATTTGCTTGAGTACGGAGTTTTGCAGACCAACCGTCGCCAATTGTGAAGCCAGAATATAGAGCGCAAAAACTTGATTAAAAACGCCAAGGCCACTAGTGCCCCGTGCTAGCGTGATGATCATGTTAAGCAGCACGCCGCTGATCGCCAGCACGACCAAACTGCCCATGCTCAACAGGACTTCCAGACTGAAGTTATCCAGCCGCGCGAGCGCCTGTCGCCAGCACCGCGCCAGGTTGAATTTCCCCGATGCCATCGCGACCGTTAGTCCAATACGAATTCCTGGATGGCGGCCACGACGGCGTGCTGCTGGTCCTCGGTCAGCTCCGGGTAAATCGGCAGCGCCAGCGACTCGCGTGCGGCAGCTTCACTGTGGGGGATGTCGCCCGGTTCATAACCCAGGTGCACGAAACACTCCTGCAAGTGCAGCGGCAGCGGATAATAGACCTCACAGCCGATGCCATGCGCTTTTAATGCAGCCTGAAGCGCATCGCGCCGGGTATGCCGGATGACAAATTGGTTGTAAATGTGCCGGTTGCCGGGCGCGGTATCGGGCAGGATGATTCGCGCTTTGCCGTCGGTGTTCCCGGCCAGACCGGCGGACTGGAATAAGCTAACATACCGTGCGGCATTACGCTGCCGCGCCTGGTGCCACTGCTCTAGATAGGGAAACTTGACGCGCAGCACCGCGGCCTGCAGTGCATCCAGACGGAAGTTGCCACCCACCACGCGATTGTAGTATTTGGGCCGATAGCCATGATTGCGGACAAGACGCAGCCGGTCCGCCAGGTCTGGATCATTCGTCGTCACCATGCCCCCGTCGCCATAAGCGCCGAGGTTTTTTGATGGAAAAAAGCTGAAGCAGGCCATGTGGCCAAACGAGCCAGCGCGCCGCCCCTGATATTCAGCGCCGATGGCCTGGGCTGCATCCTCAATCACGACCAAATTATATTGCTGCGCCAGCGCCATAATCGGGGACATATCGGCCATCTGGCCGAACAAGTGTACGGGGATGATGGCGCGCGTGCGGGACGTAATCTGGTCCTCGAGAGCGTTGGCGTCAAGGTTATACGTGTGCGGATCGATGTCGACAAACACGGGTATGCCGCCCAAACGCGCGATACAGCCTGCCGTCGCAAAAAAACTGTAAGCGGTGGTGATCACCTCATCGCCCGGCTGCAGGTCAAGCACCATCAACGCGGCCAGCAACGCATCCGTACCCGACGAGACGCCAACTGCATAGTCACAACCTACGTAGGGTGCAATGGCAGCTTCCAGCGCTTCGACCTCGGGCCCCAGGATAAACCGCTGGCCTTCCAGCACGCGATTGATCGCCGCCTGCATTTCGGTGCGGAGCGTAGCATATTGCGCTTTCAGGTCAAGCAAGGGCACTGGCATATCAACCTTCCTTTTTGGGCAGCGACTGCTCTTCGGGCCAATCCAGACAGAACAGCACACCGGCTTCATTTTGTTGGTAGCGCCAGCCACTCTCCGGGCAAACCAGCAGCCCTGTGGCATCAACGTCGGTCAGCCGGTGTCCATGGCGGCTCATCCATCCGCGCTGACGCGCCGGTACGCCCAGCATCAACGCATAGTCGGGCACATCACCGCGGACGACAGCTCCTGCTCCGATGAACGCATAGCGGCCCAGCGTGGCACCACAGACAATCGTCGCGTTGGCGCCAATCGTCGCCCCCCGGCGCACCCGTGTCGGCTGGTAGCTGTCGCGGCGTACAATCTGTGAGCGGGGATTGACCACGTTGGTGAACACACACGACGGGCCGCAGAATACGTCATCCTCCAGGCGCACACCGGTGTAGACGGAAACGTTGTTCTGTATCTTGACGTTATCACCAATCACCACGTCATTCGCCACAAACACGTTCTGCCCCAGCACACAGTTTTGACCGATAACGGCTCCGGACATGACGTGGCAAAAGTGCCAGATACGGGTTCCCTGGCCGATCTCACAGGGTTCGTCGATATACGCGCTGGGATGAGCAAAATAGTGAGGTTCAGTCATAAATTATCGCTTTAAAAACTCATGGGTCAGGGTATCATGCGCGACGACTGGCGCGTTCCGAATCTGGCGCACCAGCGTAATCGAGGGACGTGCGGCGTCAATGCCAAACCCGTCTCCGGCCAAGGTCCGTTCGTACACACGGGTATGCAAATCGCTGAAGCCAGACGTGAACTCAACCTCTTCTCCGTCAACCGCAATCGACCGGTGGGTGGTTCGCACCCCCGGCTCTGGGGCAAAGGGTAAATCCGCACCATCGACCGACAGAAACCACCGCACACGCGCCCGCTCCATTTCCAGGAAGCCAGCGGCGCGCCGCTGATCGATATGATACACGCGCAGCGCGGCAACCGGCCCGAATAACCACAGCAGCAGATCAAAGAAGTGGATGCCGATGTTGGTAGCGATGCCGCCCGATTTTTCTTCGCTCCCTTTCCATGAGACATGATACCAACCGCCGCGCATGGTGACGTAGGTGAGGACGACATCATACTGATGCGCAGATTGATCGCGTTGGATTTTCTCGCGCAGGGCAATCAGTTTGGGATGGACGCGCAGTTGCAGCACCGTGTACACGCGCCGCCCTGTTTCCTGCTCGATCTCGTGCAGTTGGTCCAGGTTCCAGGGATTGATCACCAGCGGTTTTTCGCAGATGACGTCGGCACCAATCCGCAAAGCCAGACGACAATGGGCATCATGCAGGTAGTTGGGTGAGCACACACTGAGGATATGGACGTGTTTTTCAGCAGGACCGCGGCGCAGCTTTTCCAGGTGGCGATCAAACCGTTCGAATTCGGTGAAATACTTGATGTCGAACGCATAGCTGTCGAGAATGCCGACCGAGTCATTGGGATCAAGCGCGGCCACGACGGCATTGCCCGTGTCGCGGATGGCTTTTAGATGGCGGGGCGCAACGTAGCCTGCCACGCCGGTAAGAGCGAAATTCTTCATAGCGCGAACATCCTTTTGCCTGACTCTCGACTTGAGTCTTGACACCAAAGGCGCTCGCAGCTCGGCTTCGATTGGCCCCGCGAGACGCCTCCCCACTGTCTTGCGACTATCTCACTTCATTATAGATCACTTAAGGAAAAATGTGGTACAGTAAGATGGTGAGCCATCAGGTGCTATCCTCAAGAGGCGCTATGTACAAAGAACGAAAAGTTGGTGTCGTTGTACCCGCTTATAACGAAGAAGCTCTGATCCGTCGCACCTTAGAAACTATGCCCGATTTTGTGGACGCCATTATCGTAGTCGACGATCACAGCCGCGATCAGACCTCGGCGGTCACACAGGAAGTAGCCCAGGACGACCCACGTATTACATTAATCCGTCATCCGGAAAATCGGGGGGTAGGTGGCGCGATTAGTACCGGCTATATCTGGTGCCGGGAGCACGACATTGATGCCGCCGCTGTGATGGCCGGTGACAACCAGATGCACCCGGACGATCTGCCGGCCTTGCTTGATCCGGTGGTGGAAGGTCGTGCAGATTACAGCAAGGGAAACCGTCTCGTCACCGGGGAAGCCTGGCAGATTATTCCGCGCACCCGCTATCTGGGTAACTCGATGCTGTCTTTTCTCACCAAAATAGCCAGTGGATACTGGCATGTGGCCGATTCGCAGACAGGCTATACTGTGCTGGGCAAACGCGGGCTGACTCTTTTGCCCTTAGAAAGCATCTACCCGCGCTATGGGATGCCCAACGATTTTCTCGTCACCTGCAATATCTATAACCTGCGGGTGATGGATGTGCCGGTGCGTCCCGTCTATGGTGAAGAAAAAAGCGGCATCAACATGCGCAAAATTGTTTTCACGCTTTCATTGCTGCTGATCCGGCTTTTTTTCCGCCGCATGGTCCAGAAGTACATTATCCGCGACTTTCATCCGCTTATTCTGTTCTACCTGTTTGGTGCATTCCTCCTACTGTTGGATCTCCCGCTGTTAGTACGGTTCTTTTACCTCTGGTCGATTCAGGATCAGGTGCCGGAGATCACCCTGTTGGGGATGCTGTTCTGCACGATCTCCGGAATGCAACTGCTGCTGTTCGCTATGTTGTTCGATATGGAAGCCAACCAACATCTCAAGGGCAAATCCGATTAGCATGATCTGCGCTGCACGCACAACGTGGTCGCCCCCTGGGAATCTGAGTATCGCTATTTAGCCGGTAGATATGGACAAACAATGTGTGGCATTTTTGGTGTAGTGCTTAATCCGCAAGCCGGGTATGACCGGGACCAGGCGCAGACATTGATGTCGCTCCTGTTCCGTTTTTCGGAATCCAGGGGCAAAGAAGCGGCTGGTGTCGCGTTCCACACCCCGGAAACGGTCTATCTCGCGAAGTACCCGCTGGCGGCTTCGCGATTCGTCAAACAGGCGGAGTATCGTCAACTGTATGATCACCTGGTGGCAGGCAATGGAGCAGCAAGCGAACCCGCCTTCTCGATCTGCATCATCGGGCATTCTCGGCTGGTGACGAACGGCTCTCATCAGGTGCACACCAACAACCAACCCGCTGTTGCAGGAAACATCGTCGGCATTCATAACGGCATTATCACCAACGCTGATATGTTGTGGGCGAACCACCCCGATCTCAAACGTCACACCGAGCTGGATACCGAAATCCTGCTGAGCTTGATCCGGCACTACTATGATCACAGCGGCTCGTTGGTACATGGTATCCGCGGTGCCTACGGCGAAATCGAGGGCGTCGCGTCGGTAGCGGCGTTTTTGTCCGACCTGAACGGTTTGCTGCTGGCTACCAATAACGGGTCGCTTTATCTGAGCAGCGCCCCCGACAAAACTGCCTATATCTTTGCGTCGGAGAAACATATCCTGGAAAAGGTGCACCGCCAGTCCCAGGTTGCCAGGTGGCTGCCAGACGTGTCGATCCAGCAGATCCACGCGGATACAGGAATTTTGATCAGGCTGGATGATTTGAGGGCAGCCGAGTTTTCCCTTAGCCCCAGTGCCGACGACATATCGCTGGCAGTTCCCGTTCTCAAGACACCGCGACCAGTGAATGATCTTTCCAGCAGCAGCGCGCGACAGGCAAAACCCGCCGCTATATCTGGCGAAGGTCCGTATGTGCTTCCGCCGTCATTTGTCGATCAGTATCCGCGTTACCACGATGCCATCGCCCAGATACGGCGGTGTACCCGCTGCATCCTGCCGGAAACGATGCCCTTCATCACGTTCGATGACGAGGGGGTATGTAACTACTGCCGTCATTACACACCGATTCCGCACCTGGGGTTGGACGCTTTACGCGATGCCCTGGCACCGTATCGGCGTACCGATGGGCGACCAGACTCGCTCGTGACATTGAGTGGTGGTCGTGACAGCAGCTATACCCTGCACCTGATCAAGGCCGTGTTGGGTATGAATCCCATTACCTATACCTACGACTGGGGCATGGTGACGGATTTGGCCCGGCGCAACCAGATGCGGATGTGTGGCAAACTGAATGTAGAGCACATTCTGGTGTCGGCCAACATCCGCCGCAAGCGGGCCAACATTCGTCGGAATGTATTGGCCTGGCTCCAGGCTCCTGACCTCGGCATGGTGCCGCTGTTCATGGCGGGAGACAAACAGTATTTCTACTACACAAATCTGGTCGCCGCAC
>JAADYV010000157.1 GCA_010092855.1 Chloroflexota bacterium
GCGAGCGCTGCCAGCAAATTCGCCGCGCGGTCGGGGCCGCCAAGCTGCGCGAACTGCGCCGCCAGCGAAGCGACCGCCTCCAACACCAGCGGCGTGGTCGTCAGCGCCTGGACGCCGGGCCGGAGCTGCCCCTGCCGCACCTCGGCCACCGACATTTCCAGCCCGACCTTCGCCTGGCGCGCACGACGGGCCTGACCGCGCTGGTCGGCGGCGTGCGGCACGATGATCTGCGGGATGGCGTGCAGAATCGCGGCGTGGGTGGTGCCCATGCCCCCGTGATGGACCAGCACCCGCAGCCGGGGGAAAACATGGTCATACGGCACCCAGTTGATCAGGCGCGATCCGGGTGGCAGGTGGGCTTTGAGCGCGACCTTCTGCTCCGGCGTGATAGGCTGGTGGCCGATGACGACGAGCGGGATCATGCCATTGGCGGCGATGGCTTGCGCACCCCACGCGAAGAAATTGAGGTCGCCGGTGAAGGTGCTGCCCAGCGTCACCATGCCCAGCGGCTGCTCGGCGGGGATGTCAGTCAGCCAGGCGGGGGGATCGTCGTCCGGCGGGGTGGCACTTCCGCCCACGAACTCCGTCTGGGCCAGCGGCGCGGGATCGCCCTGGTGCCAGTAGGCGGAAAAATAGCTGATGTGCAGGTGGGGACTCTGGACTTCAGGTGTGGGGCCGCTGCTGAAGTTGGTCCCGGCCAGGCCAAAGTGGTCGCTCAGCCGCGCGATACGCTCCGCCGCCGCGTGACCAAGCTGGCGCTGGGCATACAGCAGCCCGTCCTCGTCCAGCGAGGGGCCAGCGGGCCAGCCACCGACCGCCAGCGGCACGTCGAGTCCTTCCGCCGCGAATGCTGCCGCGCTCAGGAATGGGTCGGTCACGATTGCGTCGGGCGCGCCGTCGTCCGCTGCCAGCGCGAGCAGCGCATCCACCCCGGTCTGCACCAGGTCTTCGCTCAGCCACGTATCCAGCGCGCGCCGGTAGCGTTGCGTGGTCATGTCTTCGTTCACGAATGTCCCCGGCGTGGGCAAGGGCGGGGGCGGCCAGCGCCAGCCGCTGTGCTCGATGGCGCGGAAGGGCAATCCCTGCTGCTCCACCAGCGGCCCGATCTGCGCTTCCGACACCCACACCACGTCATGCCCACGCGCGTGCAGCGCCTGCGCCGTGCGAATCAGCCCGCCCCAGTCCAGGTGGCCGGGCAGCGGAGCCGATGTAAACCAGAATTTTGTCATACAACACTCATCCTCATTGCGGTCCGGTTTGTTATAACCTGATTAGGCCAGATGCTAGTTTCCAGTTCTGTGGTCTATTAGATGTCCGATTTGTTTACCCCTATCCCGGCGAACCCTGATCGGGTTCGTTTCCCCTTTCCCCGTAAACGGAGAAAGGGGGAGTAGGCCAGGAATGTCATAAATCTTTTAGCCCCTCTCCATTTACGGGGGGGAGGGGTAAACCACACACAACCGCGATTTCATGGGAAACTCGAACCTAGCATAACGTTCGAATAGCCCAAATGCTAACTCAAAAGGGGCCGCTTTGCCTGTATCATCATCAGACCAACGGAAGGACAACCATGACCCCCCAGATTCCCGCTGAATACAAAGACCTGATCGACGGCCCGGTGGTCGTCAGCCTGGTGACCGTGATGCCCGACGGCCAGCCGCAGGCCACTCCCGTCTGGTGCAATTCCGACGGCGACCACATCCTGGTCAACACGGCGCGTGGCCGGCGCAAGGACAAAAACATGACCGCCAACCCGCGCGTAACGATCCTGGCCATCGACCCACAGGACCCGTACCGCTGGATGGAGGTGCGCGGCATGGTCGTCGAGTCGACGGAGGACGGCGCGGTGGAACACATCAACGCGCTGGCCAAGATTTACCGGGGCCGCGACCAGTATTACACCAATCCGGACCAGGCCGCGCGGGAAACGCGCGTGACCTACAAAATCCAGCCGCTGCGTGTCATCGCGCGGGGATAGGCGGGGCCGCTGATTTCTCCCTGGCCTGATATCTGTGGGTACAAGCCGCTACGCCACTGACAGCGCACAGGCTGCTGAAGGCCATAGTCCCCTAGAGGGACTCTTATCTCGCGCCGATTAGCAATATTACACGCAGGCGATAAAATCGTTCAGGAACGAAGATGCACGAGTCGCTTCAGCAGACTTTTTTCGATGTAGCTGCGCGGCTTTGAGCCCGCAGCGAATGGGGCGAAACACCTGCTTGCCTGGAATGGTTTGCTGGATTGCAGCGCCAATATGCTGCCCCCTCTCCAAATGAATGCATATCTCACCCGGCCCACGTGCCCCCGCTGGCTGGCCTACGGTTCCCCGCCTGCGGTCCCCATCCGCGCGTCCCTGGTGTACAATCACAAATGTGAATAGCAACATCGTTGCACATCAAACCATCACCTGGAAGAGGTTTGCTCATGAACCCGTTTCGACACCTTCGCCGCTGGACCATTGTGCTGCTGGCGGCTGCGCTGCTGATGACAATGGGGCAGGGGCTGGCGACTCCGGCGCTAGGCCAGGGCGGTGATCTCACCAATCCCCCGGCGTCGGCGCGCGTCTCCAACCTGACCCACTACTACCAGACGTGGAATAACTGCGGCCCGGCTAACCTGACGATGGCGCTCAGCTACTACGGCTGGGGCTACGACCAGGCAGTGGCCGCGAGCTGGCTCAAGCCGAACGTGGAGGACAAGAACGTCTCGCCGGACCAGATGGCGGCGTATGTCAACCAGCACAACGAGCTGCCCAACATGGCGGCGCTGTGGCGCTATGGCGGCACACTCGACCTGCTCAAGCGGTTTGTCGCTGCCGGGTTCCCGGTGGTGATCGAGGCCGGGTACGTCGAGGATGGCCTGGGCTGGATGGGCCACTACCAGACTGTGGTCGCCTACGACGACAATTCCCAGACAATCTGGGTCTACGACAGCTACAAAGGGCCGGGTGGCCAGGGGCGTGCCTATAGCTACGCCGACTTCGACTACTGGTGGCGGCACTTCAACCGCGTGTTCGTGGTGCCCTTCCCGCTGGACCGCGAAGGCGATATGCGCATCATCCTGGGCGACTACGCCAGTGTGCAGTACGCAACCGAGCAGGCGCTGCAAACGGCGCTGGACGAAGCCGCCGCGAATCCTGCCGATAACTGGGCCTGGTTCAATGCGGGCACGGCGGCGGTGCGGTTGGGCCGGTCGGCAATGGGTAATGGCGACGCTGCCGGGGCCAACACGTACTACAACAGCGCGGCTTTCTATTTTGACGAAGCCTTCCGGCTGGAGATGCCCTATCGCACCACCTGGTACCAGTTCGGCCCCTACGAAGCGTACTATTTCCAGGGCCGCTATGA
>JAADYV010000158.1 GCA_010092855.1 Chloroflexota bacterium
AAAATAACCCCGCAGCGGCACACCATCCTGAATGGCCTGCCACGCCATGCGGAAATGCTCGCGTAGGTAGGCCACGCGCCGCGCGTCATGGATGTGCCCATCGGGATCGACTGTATCATCAAACGCTGCGCCGTTTTCGGTAATATACACCGGCATTTCCGGGTAACGGTCATGGAACTGCTTGAGGATCAGGTGCAGCCCCTGAGGAAACACCTCCCAACCCATCGCCGTCAGTTCCAGGTCAGAGCATGTGTTCTGAAACCCGTGCGGCGGCATCGGCTGATTGTCCTCATCCATCCGGATGAACATGCGAGAGTAGTAGTTGATGCCGACGAAGTCGATGGGAGCCTGGATGATGTCCAGGTCACCGTCTTGAATGTCGAACGCCGGGAATTCATCCGCGTCCAGCAGTTCCTGGGGATACTGGCCCAGCAGCACGGGGTCCACAAACCAGCGATTGATGTAGGCATCGGTTTGCTGCTGCATCGCCAGGGATGCGGACGTTTCGGCCTCGACCTGCACCGGAATCATTGAATACACAATGCCCACCTGGGCGTCCGGCCCCACATTTTGGCGCAGCACAGGCACCGTTGCGCCATGTGCCAGTAGCACGTGATGAGCCGCCTGCACCGCCCCGGGCCGGTCTTCCAACCCCGGTGCATGACGACCAACCGCATACCCTACGTCAACGAATACGCGCGGCTCGTTGAAGGTGGTCCAATACGAGACGCGGTCGCCCAGATGCCGGGAAACCACGTCGGCATAGTGCACAAACTGCTCGACGATATCGCGCGACAGCCACCCCTGCTGGCGCTCCTGCAGCGCTTGCGGCAGGTCCCAGTGATACAACGTGACAAACGGCGTGATCCCGGCTTCCAACAGGGCATCGACCACACGGTCATAGAATCCCAGCCCGGCCTGGTTGATTGCACCATCGCCATCGGGGATAATGCGCGGCCATGCGATGGAAAAGCGGTAAGCGTCCAGCTTCAACTCGCGCATAAAACCCACATCTTCTGCGTAGCGATGGTAGTGATCGCAGGCAACATCACCGGTATCACCATTGGTTACCTTGCCGGGTGTGTGTGAAAAACGGTCCCAAACCGACTCGCCCCGGCCATC
Source organism: Chloroflexota bacterium (assembly GCA_010092855.1). Classification (GTDB taxonomy): domain Bacteria; phylum Chloroflexota; class Anaerolineae; order Aggregatilineales; family Aggregatilineaceae; genus TC-15. The sequence goes on from JAADYV010000158.1 coordinate 1,123, forward strand.
AACGTTGGCTGCGCCTTCGATCTGGTAGCTGGCGGTCGCTGAACCCCAGACAAATTCAATCGGAAACTGATATTCTGCCATGCAAAAATTCCTCTCCAGCGTGAAACAGGGTTATTCGGCTGCGGCCACGAAAACTTCATACGGAGCCAGGTGGACCGTTTGCGCAGTGTCCTGCGCTCCATCGTGAGTCTGGCTGGAATAGACGGGGCGTAAGCCAGCCGGTAAATCAATGTTCAATGCTGCCGATTCTGCCGCCATGTTGAGCGCAACCAGGCAGGTCTGCTCGGAATGCCGCCGCCAGAAGGCCAGCACCGGGCCGGTGCCTTCGAGCAGTTCCATATCGCCACGCCGCAGCGTTACGTTGTTCTGCCGCACCTGCACCAGCTCCCGGAAGGCGTGCAGCAGCGCCTGTGGATCAACTTCATGGCCGACGACGGTGGTGCCTTCGGCGTAGTCTGGATTCACGGCCAGCCAGGGACGCACCCCCTCCGGCGAAAAACCGGCGTTGGGCGCATTCTCCCACTGCATAGGCGTGCGATTCTTGTCGCGGCTGACGATGTTGGCCACATGCAGCGCTTGCTCATCGTCAAAGCCCAGGCCCTGCGCCGTCTCGTAGGCCCACACCCCCAGCATGTCACGGAAGTCTGCCGGATCGGTAATCAGCCAGTCGCGCATCCCGATTTCCTCGCCGTTGTAGAACATGGGTGTGCCGCGCAGGAACATCACCATGGCCAGCGCCACGATCATCCGTTCCCGGTCGTGCTGCCCATCCGCGAACACGCTCATGGAACGAGTGCGGTCGTGGTTGCCGATGGTGTTGGATTCCCATGCGCCATCCGGCAGCGCAGCTCCCCGTTCGCTCAGCACGGCGCGGATTTTGTCCGCGTCCAGTTCGTTCACATCGGTCAGGTCGAAGTTGAAGACCGAATGCAGCCCGTTGTGGTAATATTCAATATCTTCCGCTTCCGCCAGCAGCACCCGTTCCTCGAACTCGTCGTTGACCGCGCGCAGCCGGTTCATCTCCTGGAAGGTTTCCGGCTGCATCACCTGATGCTGAATCTTTTTCTGGAAAGCATCCCAATCGCGCTGCTGGTTCTCGAATACCGTCATCCACAGTTCAATCATGCTGCGCGTTTCATCCGTATCGCGCAGGTCTTCCACCTCATACAGTGCGCCAATCGCGTCCAGGCGAAGGCCATCGACGCCGCGCGCATACCAGAAACGCACCACGTCGTACATTGCCGCGCGCACTTCCGGGTTGCGCCAGTTGAGGTCGGGTTGGCGCGCGAAGAAGTGGTGGTAATAGTATTGGCCGGTCGCTTCGTCGAGCGTCCACACCGAACCGCCAAACACCGATTCCCAGTTGTTGGGCGGGCCACCGTGGCGTGCATCACGCCAGATGTACCAGTCGCGTTTGGGACTGTCGCGGCTGGACCGCGATTCCTGAAACCAGGGGTGTTCGTCCGAGGTGTGGTTCATGACACAATCGAGCATAATGCGGATGCCGCGCCGGTGGGCTTCGGCCAGCAAACGATCAAAGTCCGCCAGCGTACCATACTCCGGGTTGACGTCGGTGTAGTCGCTGATGTCGTAGCCCACATCAAACTGCGGCGAAGGGTAAAACGGCGACAACCAGACCACGGTGATGCCCAGGCGCTGCAAATAGTCTAGCTTGTCGATGATGCCCGGCAGATCGCCGATGCCATCACCATTCGAGTCGGCAAACGAGCGCGGGTAAATCTGGTATCCAACCGCGTCTTGCCACCATTCAGGCACTATCATTCAGATCTCACTCCTACAAAGTCGACAATCGTGCGCGCGAGGATGCGCGTCGTCTCTAGCAAACTATCCAGTTCAACAAATTCATCGGGCGCGTGCACGCCTCCCCCGTTGGGTCCAAAACCACAGATGGCGGGAATCCCGCGCGTGATGAACATCCAGCCATCGTTCCAGGGACCACAGCCTTTGGTGGCCGGTTCTTGCCCGGTGATGGCGGCAGTCTGCGTGACCAGGCTGTACACTAGGTCGTGGGCTGCCGAGATTTCGACCGCGGGCACATACATCAACCGTTCCAGACTGTACCGCAGGCCGGGCAGGGGGTCCAACCGTTCGCGGATCAAACCTTCGATCAAGTCCGCGTCTGCGCCGGGCAGCAGGCGCACATCACCATAGGCCACGCACTCATCCGGCACGGCGTTGATCGACACCCCGCCCATGATCATGGTGGGGAAGGTGAAGACCGGCCTGCGTTCCGGGAAAGCAGGCGTTTGCTCAAACGGAATCTCCAAACCACCCAACGCCTGGATCGCGGCCCCCATGTGCACAATGGCATTCTCGCCCTGGTCGCCACGTTCCCAGGCCAGCAGCCCGGTGTGGGTTGCCTCGCCGCGCACCGTAAGCTTAAAGCGATAGCCGCCCCGGTGCCCGGTGGTGACGGTGTAATTACTCGGTTCGCCTATGATAGCGGCATCCCCGCGCAACCCGTGTGCCAACAGGTACTGTGTTCCGAAGGCTGAACACGCGCCCGGTTCCTCGTCGACCACAAAGGTCAGCACGACTCCGCCCGCCAGCTTGACTCCGGTTTCGAGCAATGCCTGCACCGCAAAAATCATGGCCCCCAACGACGCCTTCATGTCCAGCGCCCCCAGGCCATACAACCGGTTGCCCTCAATATCGGCCCCGAACGGATCGCGTTCCCACAGCGGACTGGGACGCACGGTGTCCATGTGCCCGTTGAGGATCAGCGTTGGGCCGTGTCCTGCGCCGCGTAAGGTGGCGATCACGTTAGGCCGTGCCGCCGAAACGCCCAGCAGTTCCACATCCAGCCCCAACGCAAAAAGCCTGTCTCGAATCAGGTGGGCGACTTCGCGTTCAATCGGTTCCGCCGGGTCAGAGTTTTCTGGCGTAAATGGGTTCGCGCTGCGCGCACGGATTAAGCTCTGCACAAACGCGATCTGATCTTCACGGTAGCCCTGAATGGCGCGGTCCAACCGTGCAAACACATCGTTAGTAGTGTGCATGCGGTTTCCCCTTTTATCGACGGGCAAGTATAGCAAGTCTACGGTTATACGGATAGCCTATTCGTGATGTTTCTAACCCTAAATTTCTTTTACGTCTCTTCTACCTGCTGCTAAACTCGCCAGTTGACAACTAAACTGGTCAGTTTTATGATTAAACTAATGAGTTCACAAAAGGACGTGATCATGCCACGCGGAAGTTTTCGGCAGCAGCAGTGGGACGCCCGCCAAACCGCGATTCTCGACACATTGGAATCACTGGCCCTGGCAAGTGGCTTCGCCCAGGTGACAATGGACGAGCTGGCGGACGAAGTCGGCATCTCCAAAGCCACGCTCTACCAGCACTATCCCAGCAAAGACGCCATGCTGGTGGACCTGATCGCGCGCCGCACCGCCCAATTCTCGGCCTGGCTGGACTCAACCGCAGATCAGCCGCCGGTCGAACGGCTGCGCCAGACCATGCGCTACCTGATGGCAGAACATATTTCGCCGCTGCGGGGCCTGATCAGCCTGAGCCGTGAAGAGGTGCTGCCGGTGTTTCACAACAATCCCGCGCTGGTCGAGCAGCACGCCCACGCCCTGACCACACTGGCCGATATCGTGGAACAGGGGCAAGCCCAGGGCAGCATCGCGCCCGACCTGACACCCCCGGCGGTGATCAGCATGATGTGGGCGCTCAGCAACGTTTCGATGCATGACTACGCCCCGCTGCAACGCGCACATCCCGGCCCGGCGGCTTTTGCCGAGCAAATGATTTTGCTGTTCCAACGCGCCATCCAACCCCAAGAGGAAAAAACTTCATGACCCAAAATGCTGTTTCTACCGCCGCCGAGGAGTTCCACCGCCGCCGCTGGTATGCGCTGTTGATCCTCAGCCTGAGCCTGACGCTGGTCATCATGGACGCCACCATCGTCAACGTTGCGATCCCCTCGATTGTGGATGACTTCGAAGGCGCAACTTTCCGTGACGCCGAGTGGGTCAACACCATCTACTCGCTGGTCTATGCTGCCACGCTCATCCTGTGGGGCAAAATCGGGGACCAGTACGGGCGGCGGCTGCTGTTCCTGATCGGGGTGGTGCTGTTCGGCCTGGGATCGGCGCTGGTCGGCGCATCAACGTCCATCGGCATGTTGATCGGGATGCGTGCGCTGCAAGGGCTGGGCGCGGCGATCCTCAGCCCCAGCACGCTCTCGATCATCACCACCGCCTTCAAGGGCAAGGAGCGCGGTATTGCGTTTGGCATCTGGGGCGCGACTGCCGGAGTCGCGGCGGCGTTGGGGCCGCTGGTGGGCGGCTACGTGATCGACAACGCCTCGTGGCGCTGGGCGTTCTACATCAACATCCCGATTGTGACGGTAGCCTTCTTCGGCGCGATGTGGGCCATCCAGGAATCGCGCGACACGGGCACCCGGCACTATTTCGATGTCCCCGGCACGCTGCTGGGCGGACTGGGGCTGGCGGCGCTGGTGTTTGGCATCATCGAGGCGCAGGAATATGGCTGGTGGAAGCCGGACGCGCAGTTCGAGGTACTGGGCTGGGAATGGCCGTTGGAGAGCCTGTCGATTGCGCCGGTGTCGATGATGCTGGGCGCGGCGCTGCTGGCGATCTTTACGTGGTACGAGCTGCGGCTGGAACGGCGGAACATGGAGCCACTGTTCGAGTTTGGGCTGCTGCGTTTCCTCAGCTACCGCTATGGCATGATCACCGGCCTGATCGTCAACCTGGGCGAGATCGGGCTGTTGTTTGCGGCGTCGTTGTGGCTGCAGGGCACCAAAGGCTTGACCGCGTTCGAAACCGGCGTGGCGCTGCTGCCGCTGGCGATCATGGCCTTTATCGGTGCGCCGCTGGCCGGGGCATTCTCCAACCGCATCGGACCCAAGTGGATCGTGACGGCGGGCATGGTCATCGAAGCCATCACGCTGCTCATCCTCGGCCTGGTGCTCGAACCAGACATTTCCGTCAACGTGGTGGCGCTGCTGCTAGGGGTGTATGGCCTGGGGCTGGGGCTGGCCATTGCGCAGCTTACCAGCCTGGTCCTGTTCGATATTCCGGGGCCGAAAGCAGGCGTCGCATCCGGCGGCAACAGCACCATCCGGCAGGTGGGCGCAGCGCTGGGCATCGCCATCATCGGCACGGTGCTGGCCACCACCAACGAGCGCATCACGGAAGACGAGTTCGCGGACAGCAGCGAAGTGCAGGCCGTCTTCGCCATGATGTCGTCAGGGGATGGAGCACACGCAGGTGCATCCGGCTCGCCGCAGGGTATCCCACAGGACACCGCACAGATGCCACCCAACGTCCAACCAGATGATGATTCCGCTGCTGGTCCTCCTGCCGGGATGCCATCTGCCGGGATGCCGTCCGCAGATATGCCGGTCCCAGACATGCAAACCACTGAACCCGGCGCTGCGCCAGCAGGTCCACCGGCGGGAATGGGGGATATGTCGGCCATGCCGGAAGGAATGCCGGACATGAGCGAGACAGAACCGGCGGAGGCGTTCAGCGAGATGGCCAAGCAGCCCGTGCATTTTGAGTTCGAGGAGATGTTCGGCGCAACCACCGGGGAAGAATTCGACCGTATCTTTGCGCTGGCCCGCACCGAAGCCATGGCCAACGCCGCCCTGGTCGCTTTCTTGTTCATCGGGATCGGCGCGATCAGTTCGCTCATGCTGCCCAATCCAAAAGACGACCCGGAGGACACAACAACACATTGATCCGGGCGATGATCCGAACGCACCTCAGCGCACAGGAATTCGCTCCAGCGCCTGGCGCAAGGCCGCGTCCTTGCCTTTGAGCTCCAGCATCACGTCGAATTCGCCGAAGGGTTTGCACGACGCCAGCATTGCCTGGAACTCAGCCTGGTCTGCGAATTCGGCGTGTTTGCCGGGGCGTTCGCCCACCGCCTGCGACGAAAAATGCACCTTCGGCGGGCCATCGACGTCGCGCCAGGTGGCAAAAACGCGCGGCAGCAGCTCGTCCAGCGGCTGCGGGGATGGGTTCAGATCGTGGTGCAGGTTGTCGTACACCACCGGCAGCCCGGTCTGCGCGCTGATGTCCAGCACCTCGGCCAGGTTGTACTGGCGCTCGTCATGCTCGATCACCAGCCGGGCGCGCACGTTGAACGGCAGCGCAGCAGCATTTTCGACAAAACGCGCGGTAGCCGCCGGTTTGTCCCCATACACGCCGCCGATGTGCAGCACGATCTTGTGCCGGGCGTCCAGCCCCATCATGTCCAGTAGATCGGCTGAATAGACCAGTTCCGCCACCGCCGCGTGTGCTGTATCTTCATCAGGAGAATTGAGCACCGTGTACTGGCCAGGGTGCATCGAAAGTCGCAGGTCGCGTGCGCGCGCAAACTGCCCGCAGGCTTCCAATTGCAGACGGAATTCCGCGCGCCAGTCGAAATCCACGTCGGGGTGAGAGGCAAACGGAATCACGCTGGAGCCAATGCGGAACAACGCCCAGCCTTGCAGCGCGTTGTGCGCCAGGATAGCGGCCAGGTCGTCCAGGTTTTGTGTGATGAGGTCGCGGAGTTTTTCTGGCGTGGCCGACTTCAGGCGGCAGGTGCGGTTGGTGGTACGGTTGAGCAGTACCGATACAACAGGATATCCAAAACGCGGCATACGTCACTTCCCCAAAAACTCACAAATCAGATGGTATATACCCCGCTTATTACGAATCATAGCCCAAACGCGCTTTCACTGCCAAACACCATGCCGCATGTTAATCAAACGCTTATTTGCACCACGAGTGAACCCGTTATAATCGGCGGGTGTAGGATGGGCAGGAGAATTCATGGATTTTGGTACAGATGTTACGCTGTTTGCGACCCGCTTTCTGGGCATTTTCATCGAAGCCGCCCCGTTTTTGCTGCTAGGCACGCTGACATCCGGCCTGATCGAAGCTTTCCTCAGCCATGATGACATTGTGCGACTGGTACCGCGTAACCCGGTGCTGGGCGCGCTGGTGGGCGGCGTGATGGGTTTCGCGTTCCCGGTGTGTGAATGTGGCGTGGTGCCGGTCACGCGGCGGCTGTATCGCAAAGGATTACCCGCCCCGGTCGGGATCGCGTTTCTGCTGGCGTCCCCGGTGATCAACCCCATCGTGATCGCCAGCACGTATGCGGCTTTTCATGAGCGCGCGCTGGCGATGGTCTTCTGGCGAATCGGCGTGGCGCTGGTGGTGGCAGTGAGCATCGGGCTGGTATTCGCCGCCCAGCGGCACCCGGCGCGCCTGTTCCGCGACGCGCCCCATGTCGTCCCCGCGCCAGTACCCGTCGTTGCCGGTGCGGTGCCCGGCGGCCTGACGCTGGCGCTGCACCCGGCCATGCGTTCCCAACCGCAACCAGCAGGCGCACCCGATGGCGAACTAGAAGACATCCCCAATACAACACATGATCCGGGATCGGCGGACACGCCTGACCAGTCGCGTATGGCGCTGCTACCAGGGATACGCCACGCGCTGACGCTGGCAGCGGAGGAATTCTTCGAGATGGGCCGCTACCTAATTCTGGGTACATTGCTGGCGGCCAGTATGCGCTTTGTGATCACGCAAGGCGAACTCGAAGCGCTGGCCACCAACCCGGTCAACTCGGTGCTGGTGATGCAGGCGCTGGCCTTTATCCTGTCGATTTGCAGCACCGCCGATGCGTTCGTAGCGCTGGATTTCGCCAATACCTTCACGCTGGGATCGGTGCTGGGTTTTCTGACCTTCGGCCCGATGGTGGACATCAAAAGCACGCTGATGTTCCTGGGCGTCTTCCGGCGGCGCGTG
>JAADYV010000159.1 GCA_010092855.1 Chloroflexota bacterium
CGTGCGTCCAGCAGCCGCGTGATACTCGCCTCGCCAAAGCCCTTGACGGTGTTGAAGCCCAGCCGGAACCCGCCCTCAACGACGGTGCACACCCCCTCACTACGATGCAGGTCCACCGGTTGGATGTCCAGCCCGTGCCGCTGGGCATCGCCGGTGATGACCGCCGGGGACCAGAAGCCCATCGGCTGGTGGTTGAGCAGTGCGGCGTAAAATGTGGCGGGAAAATGAGCCTTGAGCCAGGCGGATTGGTAGACCAGCACCGCAAACGCTGCCGCGTGGCTCTTGGGGAAGGAGTACCCCGCAAAGGCGCGCAGACGGTCGAACACTTCCTCGGCGATGCCCGCTGCGATGCCCTGGCTCAGCACCCCCTGCACAAAATGGGCATGAAAAGCCTCAATCGCTTCCGCCGCATTTTTGGACCCCAGCGCGCGCCGCAGCAGCTCGCCCTGGCCCGGCGAAAACCCGGCCAGCACGCGCGCGACTTGCAGCACCTGCTCCTGGAACAGGATGACGCCCAGCGTATCGGCCAACATCGGCTCCAGCACGGGGTGGGCATAGGTGACCGGCTCCACCCCCAACCGGCGGCGCAGGTAGGGATGCACCATGTTGCCCTGGATGGGGCCGGGGCGGATGAGCGAGATTTCGACAATCAGGTCCGCGAAGTGCTGGGGCTGGAAGACGGGCTGCAACTGCGCCTGGGCGCGGCTCTCGACCTGGAACACGCCGATGGTATCCGCCCGGCCTATCAGGTCATACACCGCGGGGTCGTCGAAGGTAGCCGGCAGCACGCCGTCCCGGTCGCCGCCAATCGTCCGCACCGCTTCGGCAATCAAGGACAGCATCCGCAGCCCCAGGATGTCAATCTTGACCAGCCCGGCGGTCTCCAGCCCGGTCTTGTCCCACTGCACCACGTAACGGTCGGGCAAAGTGGCCGGTTCGACCGGCACCCGCCGCGTGATGGGCGTGCCGGTGATGACCATGCCGCCGTTGTGAATACCCAGGTGACGCGGGAAGCCCTTGATTTGTTCGCACAGATCCGTCAACTGCCGGTAGACGGGGTTACTGCGCTTGCCCTCCAGCCCATTCAGGCTGCTGGTGATGGCGCTCAACGCGTGTTGCGGCAGGCCCAGCGCCTTGCCCACATCGCGCACCGCACTGCGTCTGCGGTAGGTGACAAACGTGCACGCCATCGCGGCATGGTCGTGGCCGTACCGCTCGTAGACATACTGGATGACCTCCTCGCGGCGGTCGGCCTGGAAGTCGATGTCGATGTCGGGCGTCAGGCGGCGCTCGTCGGACAGGAAACGCTCAAAGACCAGGTTGTGCGCCAGCGGGTCGATGGGCGTGATATCCAGCAGGTAGGCTACCAGTGAATTGGCGGCTGAGCCGCGTCCCTGGCAGCGGATGTCGGTGTTGCGCGCGAAACGCACGATGTCCCACACCACCAGGAAGTAGTTGGCCAAGCCTGCGCGCGTGATGATGTCCAGTTCGTAGGCCAGCCGCTGCTGCACCGCGTCCGGCACGGTGCCATAGCGCTGCCGGGCCGCCTCTGCGCATAGGGTGCCCAGATAGGCTGCCGGTGTGGTGTTCGGTGGTACGCTGTAGGTGGGCAGGTCTTGTAGGCCGTACTGCGGTTCGAAGTGGCAGCGCGCGGCGATGCGGCCCGTATTGACGATGGCTTTGGGATAACGCGCGAACAGCCGGACCATCTTGTCGGCGGGCTTGAGGTAGTATTCCGAGTTGGGACGGCGCAAGTGTCCGGCTTTCTCCAACGTGGTGTTGTGGCGGATGCAGACCAGGATGTCCTGCAGGCGGTGGCGGTGGCGGGTGGCGTAGTGCACGTTGTTGGTCGCCACATAGCCCAACCCGACTGCATCGGCCACAGCCACCAGCCCCGCCACCAGGGTCTCGTCGCCGGGCAGCAAGTGCTGCTGCAACTCAATCCAGGCGTGGTCCGGCCCGAACAGGTCGCGCAGGTCGCGGGCCAGGCGCAGCGCTTCCGCCCACTCGCTCTCCAGCAGCGCGCGGGCAATGCTGCCCAAACGGCAGCCGGAGAGCGCAATCAGCCCGGCGGCGTGCGCGCGCAGCACAACATACGGCAGTGCAGCCTCACCTTTGGGGGCATTCAGACGCGCCGCGCTGATGAGGTGGCACAGGTTGAACCAGCCCGTCTCGTCTTCGACCAGCAGCGTGAGGTGCGTCCCGTCTTCCAGCGTCATCTCTGCGCCGAGAATGGGCTGCACTCCCGCTGTGCGTGCTTCCTCCACAAAGCGCATTGCGCCATAGACGGCGTTATGGTCAGTCAGGGCCAGGGCGGGCATCTCCAGCGCCGCAGCACGGGCCACCAACTCCTCCGGATGGGACGCACCATCCAGCAGGCTGAAGGTGGAGTGGCAGTGCAGTTCACTGTAGCCCGTCATGGTCCTGGTCCTCGTGTGGCTTTTCTGTCAACCCATAGGACCTACTGGTCGCGCTGCTCGTACAGGGCGCAGACCGCGCCCGCCGGGTCCTGAATGACGGCAAAGCGGCTGCCCGCTTCGCCCCGGATGGGCACCACCACCTGCCCCCCCAACCGCTGGCAGGCGGCCAGGCTCTCGTCCAGGTCGGCGACCGAAATGTACACCATCCACTGCGGGGGCATGGCCGCGTTGACCCCGCGCGCATGGCACACCCCGGCGGCAGCTTCGCCCGCCCCGGTGAGCATGGTGTAGTCCGCGTAGCCGTCCATCTCGACCGGCTGCGGCGACCAACCGGCCACTGCTTGATAGAAGTCGCGCACCTGGTCGGCGTTCTCGACCGTCAAGTCAACCCAGGCGATTTTTCCCAGTTTTGAACCTGTCATCTATCTGTCTCCTTGTCTGCAAACTGGTAGAACGATGTGGAGTTATTGTCAATCATACACGCGCTGCACACACCACGCGCCCGACGTCAAATCATGGAACACCTCGACCAGCAGCCCGGTGGTGGTGATGAGCCGGAAGTATTCACGCCACACTCGCCCGCGCCACCACTCCTCGTCCACCCGCCAGCGGTCGACAATCACCTGGACCGGGTGCGGTGTGCCGTTCCAGGAAAACAGCAGCGGCGTCCACAACTCGTCCACCTGGACCTCGATGGGCTGTCCCTCCGGCCAGAAGTGGGTCACTGTGCCCCCTCCGCTTTTTCCCACCGGAAGCGGCGCTCCGGCAGGCGGGCGTCACGGTCCGCCGCACGCGCCCAGTAGAAGTGGCTGTTCCCATAGCGCGCCACCAGGTCCCTCAGCACGGTGTTCAGGTGGACCTGCGGCACGGCGGGGCGGTCGAACAGACTCAACTGCCGGGCAACCGCGGGCGCGATGTCGCTCAGGGTTAGTTCAACGTCCGTGACCCCTGCCGTCAGTGTCAGTGCCTGGGCCATGTCGCGAGCAGTGGTGCGCAGGTGGTCCAGGCTGCTTGACGGCTGGCGCAAGACCACCTTCCGTTCCAACGCGATACCGTCCTCCTGGGTCAGCACCAGCGTGATGTGCCGCACTGCCTGGCCATTGGCGAGCAACTCATTCGCGGCGCGGTCGACCAACTGCTCCAACACCCGTTCCAACCGCCCCCAGTCCGCGATGCCGCCGTCCAACTGCTGGCTGGCCCGCGCCACGACTGGTGGCGCATAGGGTTCGACCGGGCTGGTATCGCGCCCATTGGCCAGCCGGTGCAAAATGCGCCCTTGCTTGCCAAACCGGTCCAACAGGGCGGCAACTGGCTGCCCGGCCACGTCACCCAGCGTATACCAGCCCAGCAGGTCCATCTGGCGCAGCGTCTCGCCATCGACGGGCAGCAGCGCGACGGTGAACCCTGCCAGGAAGTCCGCTTCGTGGCCCGGTGGGATGGCCAGTACTTCCCCGGCATCCACTGACATGGCAGCCACCCGCGCCGGAAACTTGCCGCTGCTCAGGCCAAGCTGGGCCGGGATGTGGGTCTGTTCCCAGACGAACTGCTGCAATTGCTGCGCCAGGTCCGGGGCTTCACCGGGCTTCAGGGTGCCCAGGTCCAGGTAACAGGTGGCGGCAGGTTGGTCATCCAACTGCGCCGGGGGCAAAAAGGTCATGTGCCGCCGCTGCCGTCCATCCGCGCGCAGTTCCAGCCCGTCTTCCGCTTCCACCTGCGTCGTGAAGGTCGTCAGCGCGGCCAGCAGGTCCTCGAAGGCACGCTGGTAGCGGCTGGGCACGGCAGGCTGGACCACCACCTCGGCGCACTGGGCGTTGGCCTGGGCCAGGTTCAAACCCACCCGCACGCCAGCCTGCGCCGCGCGCCGCGAGACGCCGGTCACGTGCTGGTCCTCATCCACCAGCACCAATGGTTGGTCGGCCAGGTCCGGACGCGCACGTGCCTCCAGGGTGGCGGCAAAAAACGGCAGCCGGACACAGGCTATCATGGACCGGCCCTCAGCGTGAGGGACACGGTGACGGATTGTCCCGGCGGGCCGAAGCGTGACTTGACAACCGTTAGGCGGGTGTCGCAGCCGGTCACGCCTGTGGGCAGCAGGTGCCAGCGCTGCCGCTGGGCGCGCAGGTGGACATCCGCGCGGGCGGCCAGTGCGCCCCCGGAGTCGTCCGACAGGCACAGCACGGCATATGGCGACCGGCGCACTGATGCCATCAGGGTACGTTGGCTGGCCCCTGACCACCCCGTATCCCTGCCCGTATCGACCACCACCAGGCCCGCGCCGCCGCTGGTCACGATGTCGCGCGTGATGTCCAGTGCGAGTGTCGAGGGGTGAGGCCAGATGACCAGCAGGTGTGCCAGGTCCACCCCGCGCCCCTCGGCATATTCCGGGTCCAGCGCCTGGGTCAGGTCGATGTAGACCGTGACCTCACCCTCCGCCTGCACCCGCGCGAGCACATCCAGCGCTAGCGTCGTCTTGCCGGAGGTGGGTGTTCCCGACAGGCACGTCACCGCCCCACGCGGCAGCCCGGACCCCAACACCCGGTCCAGGTCGGCGTGACCGGTCGGGATGCCTGCGACACCGGTCCGCACCTGGGCCAGACGTTGCAAGGCCTGGGCACCCCATCGCTGCTGGACGGCGGCCACCACCTGCTGTAGCTGTTCCTGCTGTTGGACCCGCTTCATTGCCGTGCGCTTACCATCTACAGAACGTTTGTGCTAGGTAACTCATGATAGAACAAACGGTCGGTTTACGAAAGCCCTGCGGGGTTATAGTTTGGCTAGGGTTTTGTTGTGATGGGGTTGCAGGGAGTATGACCAGGAGGGGGTGTCTTACTGGCTGGTAAGCGGGATGCTGCGAACAGGTCTGGCTGTGCGCCGTCGCACCTGACGAAGAGGGATTTCCTAAGGCACATTGTGGGATGCGATGACCTGGTCCGGCAGACCGGACCGACAAGCGGCGCGGGTGCTCTTGTCCGCGCCGGGGTGCGCTCTGTGAGCGCGGCCCGCCAGCCCCACCGGCGTCTGAGGTGCGAGCGTTTTAGCTCGCTACGCCTCCGAACAGCGAATACGCGTCAACACTGCGTAAGACATGGCATGTCTTACACGGCTGCTGGCGCTGTTCGGAGGCGTAGGTCGTCGCCGTAGGCGGCGACTGGCGCGCTGCCAGGCGCGCCTCCACACACAACGGCCCACTCGGCCAACTACGGTCAATGGCTACACACCATCGTTACCGAACGGATCATAATCCGTGCAAACTGTCTCTATGCGCAGACTTGAACTATGTCTCAGTCCGTTTGAGCAATCTTATCCGCTAACTGCCGCGCGCTTTGCACTAATCGCTCGCCGGTCAGTTGGTTGCTGGCTCCCAGATACACCTTGTAAAGTTTGCCCTGATGTTTCCGGTAAGCATACCAAAACATTCCATTCCGCCGCTTTTCCTGACGCGCCGTGAAGGGTGTGTCTGCTTGATAGTAAAATCGTTTTTGTCCGGTTAGCCAATTCCGCCAGGCTGCACTTCCCACCCGGATACCCGTATGTTCATCGTTGGTATACACCACCCCCGACAAAACAATCGGAGTCTCTTTGCTTGATTTTCTGGGCATCTTCTACCCTTTACAAGTTACCCAACGCTTTGCAAGTATAGCGTTTTTCGCTTGTCAGGCATACTTCTCGCTCAGATCACCAGAACTTTTGCAAAGTCGAGATGGCGAAAAGCAAACAATTGGAGTAGGTTTGAATAAGTCAAAACTCATTGGTTGCAGGTAGCTCAAATGACAGTTTACGGCGTAGAAAAACGGTTGCGATATGGTGATTATCGCTTTGAGATTCGTTACGATTCAGGCAATGAAACCGGTTTGGCTCAACGTGATATTACCTGGTCTAAAATCGACATCAACGGGCAGTGGTCCGAATCGAAGTTTTTGCGCTCATTCTATTTTGATGAAGTACAACTGTCCGAAATGAAGAGGTTTTGTCGTCATTTCGCCGAGGATAGCGACTATCGGGCAGCATGTCTGACCGGACAAAACGATTGGTCGATCCGCAACAAATTGTACCGACGAAATATGTTCAGGTCATATTATGTCGATCCTCCGGCAGTGGCTGCTTTGGGTGATCCTGAAAAAGCCTTCCCCTTTTTCAAGCAATATTGGCGCGCTATTGTCACACAGTCAGAGTATCAGCGTATTCAACAGCTTGACACACAGTTCGATCCTCTTTCAACACAGCTTGATCCCGCGATCACCCCTGCTGTGCGTCGGTTCAATGAGATTGCCGGTGTCGAAACCAAGTTCTCGTGCCAGGGCGTATCGGGTACGGTCATGTATCAGGACATCGCGTTCCTAACGGTTTCTCCTCACGCTTATTTAGCTTATATTTGGTTCAAAACGGTTCCTTCTAATATCTCTGATACGCTGACGACACTGGCAACCAAGTATACTCATGTGGAGTACCGCTATCTATCGGGCAGTCATTATCGTTCATTTCCTGATCGTTACAATTTGTGTTCTACTGGCGATAACATCGCTTTTCGGCAGGAGGCACTCCATATTGCCAATGCACTTTTGCTATTTTGACTTTGCAAAGCGCTGCTCAGTTCAGCCCGTTTTTGCATTCATTTTCCCCAAACCTTCCATTAAGATTGCCTATAGATCGTTGAAAAAGACTTGACAGCGTTAAAGACCTTGTTGGCGAATTCGGTATTGTGGTTGGGTATACTCAAAGGTTTTGCCAAACCCGATCACAAATGAGGCAAGATTATGTCCCTGAAACCCGAGCCCATTACCCCGATTCCAGAAGAAACCATTCGTATTGCACAGGCGGCTTTTCCCAAAGGCAATATGTTTATGTGGATGCGTGACGAATTAGGCACGATGTTCACTGATGATCAATTGACTGACTTGTTTTCTGAACGAGGCCAACCGGCTTGGTCGCCCTGGCGTTTGGCCTTGGTGACAATCATGCAATTCGTAGAGAACTTGACGGATCGACAGGCGGCAGATGCGGTTCGCGCTCGAATCGATTGGAAATATGCCCTTGGCCTTGAGTTGGGCGATCCTGGGTTTGACTTTTCGATCTTGAGCGAGTTCCGTGGTCGTTTACTTGAACAGGGGGCGGAAGCGCGGCTGTTTGATACCATGCTACGTCGCTTTGTCGTGCGGGGTTGGCTCAGAGCAGGCGGGCGTCAGCGGACTGATTCAACTCATGTGGTGGGAAAACTTCGTTTGCTGAACCAACTGGAATTTGTGGGGGAGACCCTGCGGTATGCACTAAATACACTAGCGACCGTTGCTCCTGACTGGCTCCAACCACGCATCGGAGCGGAATGGTTTGAGCGGTACAGTCAGCCTGTTGATGATTACCGACTGCCGCAAGACAAAAAAGAACGTGATGAATTAGTCCTGGTCATCGGCCAGGACGGAATCACGTTGATGGAACACATTTATCACACGGATGCCCCGGAGTGGCTGCGTTATCTGCCTGTGGGGGTCAGTTAGCTCATCTGACCTGGTTTTTCCCCTCAGGCAGCCCATTGGTAGTCATGATGCAAGCCGTTCAAAATCGGCACACCAATCAC
>JAADYV010000160.1 GCA_010092855.1 Chloroflexota bacterium
GCCTGCGGGTGATCGAGGCCGATCCAGGGGGTGTCTTCCGGACCCTGAGCCAGGGCGGGGAGAGCCGTAGCGATCACGGCAACCAGAACCATCAGTGCAGCAAGCCGAACATTCTTCATTTTGTTGTAGCTCCTTATGTATTTTTTGGGACGAAGGTCCCGCGCTTGCAGATGGGGGGATGTTAGTCAGGGTGGGTTAAACGCCGATTAACACTTGCCAAAGTTTAATGAATTTGGTCATTAACCTTGTTTAATTTTCCAGAGCGCGAGTACCTGAATTGTGGTGCCCGTTTGTGTCTGGTTTAAGCAGGCCATGTACCGCGCTCAACAACCGGGACAGGTGCCACCGGTCGTGGTTCAGGTGGGGATACCCCAGATGCGGAGCACCTGGTCCCCATCGGCGGAGATGAGCAGCCGGCCATCCGGTGAAAACACCATATCTTGCGCGGCCCGGTATTGGCTCCTGGCAGCGGCGTTCACGACGTCCGTCCCGCCGATCAGGAAACCGCGCGGCATGTTGACCGGCTGAGCGGGTTGGTAGGCGCGCACGGTCGCCAGTGGCCGGTGCCGGTCTGCGTCCAGCAAGACCATGTGCCCATCATACCGGGCTATGGCCACGATACTGCCGTCCGGGTGGGGTGCAAAACACGCCACGTCGGACAGAATCCGGGTGCTTTCTTCGAAACGGTCGCCGCCATAGCGGTAGAGGCGATGGGCACCGTGAGCGCGCAAGGACTCCACGCTGGTCCGCACCAACAGGTCGTGTGTATTGGGCAGAAAACAGACATCTGAAAAACCGGTGATGCGCCATGTCTCGGAGATTTCGGCCACCGGCTGCCAGGTCGCGGTGTGGTAGATTTCGACCATATGGTGCATGATGGATTCGGGCATCTGTTCATAAAACGCCACCAGCGCGAGCCGCTCGCTGTCCGCGCTGAATGCCATGTCGCGCACGTGGTACTCGGTCAACCGGGCGGCGCGCGCGTATGGCACAGTGGTGATGTCCCACACCCCGTCCATCGCCGCCAACCACTGCTGATTCCGGCTGTACGCCAGGCCAGCGGTACCCAGCAGCGCATACTGGGCTGCTTCGGTATGAACGACGGTCTCTTCTTCCAGGCTCCACAACCGCCAGACTGGTTTTCCCCTGGAGTGGGAGAACATGTCTTGCGCCAGGTTGCCGACATAATCCCGGACGTCGGACATTGCCCAGGAGGGTTTGCGCCCGATGGCGGTCGCCAGGTGGTCGGGGTTGGCGGGCGAGAAGGCGACGCGGGAGATTTGCTCGTTTTCCGGGTTGGCGGCGAAGACGTTGACCTGTTCCTGGGTGTCCAGATTCCACACGCGCGCGGTGCCGTCCATGCTGCCCGATGCCAGAAGCTGGCCGCCGAGTGTGGTGGCAATGGACAGGACCGGCGCAGTATGCCCCTCCAGCGTGCCCACGACCTGTAACTGGCTGGCATTCTCGCGCGTGATTGTGGCCAGGTTGCTGAACATGACCGTACCCCCATATCACTCTGACGCCCATCGCTTCACACTATGGCACAGACTCGACGCCATCACAAGTTTGTTGTGCGGATTGCCAGTGACCCGGCATCCCATCCGGGCAACGTTTGGCGCTGTTCATACGTAGTAGGACGTAGCAGCCGGTGGTGCGCCGGGGGCCTATGGGCGTCGTACCGGTGATGGTTCTCCAACCAGACCCTTGACTCTCCCCCAGCGGGAGTGTGTATAGTGCATGGGTGTGCAACGGTACCGGCGGTTGGCTACAGCTCGAACCGCACCGATTGTCCGCCACCAACGAGATAGTGAGGGAAATAACGACACAATGGCCGCAATTGAAGTCAGCGAGTTACGCAAGGTGTACAACGGCGTCCCGGCAGTGGACGGCATCAGCTTCGCGGTGGAGCAGGGCGAGGTGTTCGGCCTGCTGGGGCCCAACGGCGCGGGCAAAACGACCACCGTCGAGTGTATCGAGGGCCTGCGCGAACCCGACGGCGGCACCATCGACGTGTTGGGCCACCGCCTGGCCAACAACGGCCACGGTATCAAGCAAAAGATCGGCATCCAGCTCCAGACGACGGGCCTCTACCCGCTGCATACCGTGACCGAGCTGCTGCAGTTGTTCGGGGCGTTCTACGCGCACAGCCTGCCCGCGGACGACCTGATCAAAATGGTCAGCCTGGAAGAGAAGCACAACACGCGCAGCAAGAATCTCTCTGGCGGGCAGCGTCAGCGGCTCTCGCTTGCGTTGGCGCTGGTCAACGACCCGGACCTGGTGTTCCTGGACGAGCCGACCACCGGCCTGGACCCACAGTCCCGTCGCCAGATTTGGAACATCGTCGAGGAGTTGCAGCAGCGCGGCAAGACCGTCGTGCTCACCACGCACTACATGGAAGAGGCGCAAACGCTGTGCGACCGCGTGGCCGTGATGGACAACGGCACGATCATCGCGCTCGATTCGCCCCACGCGCTGATCGAACAGCATTTCGAAACCAGCGCCGTCGAGTTCGAAGACAAAAACAGCGCGCCGATGGACCTGCTGGAAGGGCTGGCGGGCGTGCAGCGGGCCTCGCGTGATGGCGGGCTGGTGACGCTCTATTCGCTCGACACGCCGCGCACCATCGAGGGCTTGCTGGCTGCCGCCAACGCAGACCGCCTGCACTTCGATGACCTGCGCGTGCGCAATGCCACGCTGGAAGACGTTTTCCTCAAGCTGACGGGCCGCCGCATTCGGGACTGATAGGGGAGAAAACCATCATGCGATCATTCACACACCTGTACATGGCCACCGTGCGCGAGTTCACGCGCGATTTCTCCGCGCTGTTCTGGACACTCGCGTTTCCGGTGATGTTCATCATCATTTTCGGGATCATCTTCTCCGGCGATGACTCGATTGATTTCACCATCGGCCTGGTCAATGAAGATGGCGACGCCAGCGCGGACCTGGTCGAGCGGTTCGAGCAGATCGACGCCTTTACCATCGAAACCGGGGACCGTGACGACGAACTGAACGAACTCGAAGATGGCGAACGCGATGTCGTGATCGTCATCCCGGAAGGCACCGGCGCGCTGCTGGATGAGTACAACCTGGCGCTGCGCAACATGCAGGGCGGCGAACAGGCCAGCGCTGCCCCCGTTGGCCAGCCTGTGCGCGAGGGCGAATCCCCGCTGCCGGAAGTGCCGCTGGATGTCTACTACGACCCGGCGGATACCACCACCTCGCAGGTCGTGCTTGGCCTGGTGGACCAGGTGATCGGCGGCATGAACGTCAGCATGACGCAGATTACGCCCGCGCTCACGATGGACACGCGCAGCGTCACCGCGGACGAACTGAGCAGCATCGACTACCTGCTGCCGGGCGTGCTGGCCATGAGCCTGATGCAGTTGGGCCTGTTCGGGACGGCGGCCACGCTGGTCAGCCTGCGCGAGAAGGGCGTGCTGCGGCGCATGGGCGCGACTCCGCTGCCCAAGTCCACGCTGCTGGCCTCGCAGGTGGCGTTCCGGCTGACGATTGCGCTGGTCCAGACGGCCACCATCGTGGTGCTGGGCTGGATGCTGTTTGACGTGCAGATCGAAACGGCCAACCTGCTGCAAATCACGGGCGTGGTGCTGCTCGGTGCGGCGGTGTTCATCACCTTCGGCTACTTCCTCTCCGGCCTGGCCAAGACAGAAGAAGCCGTGCAGGGCATCATCTCGCTGCCCAACTTCCTGTTTATGTTCCTGTCGGGCATTTTCTTCCCGGTGAGTGTGATGCCGGACTGGATTCGCCCGGTGGTGGACGTGATCCCGCTGACGTACCTGGGCGATGCGCTGCGCGCCACCATGATCGAGGCGGGCACGTATTACAGTATGCCGCGCAACCTGCTGATCCTGGGCGGGTGGCTGGTGGTGTGCAGTGTGCTGGCCGTGCGCCTCTTCAAGTGGGAGTCGCAGGGGTAGCATAAGAGCAATGTGTGGGGGAGTCATGTGGGGGGGCCACCCCCACAC
>JAADYV010000012.1 GCA_010092855.1 Chloroflexota bacterium
CTACCGCCTGAACCTGGTCACCAGCGCAATTCAGGACCTGGCCTGGCGCGCGGACGTGTACGGGGTCAGTTCGCTGGCGGTGACCGACCGCTACGTGTTTGCGGTGGTGGTGGACGCCAACCTGGGGCTGGTCAACGCCGTGAACAACGGCCAGATTCCGCCCGGCACGCCCAGCACCGATCCCGCGCTGGCGCAGTATATGCCCACCACCCGCCTGTGGCGCGTCGAGGTGGACGGCAACGCTATCGACGACATCGCCCAGAACGTGTGGGGGGTGGTGGCGCGCCCTATCCGTTAAGGAAATTGCGGAAGAAATTCACGCAAAAACCTGTTTTCTCCGGGCAAAAGTGGCCTATAATGGTGTGGGGAGTTTGGGCATGATGAGGAGATGCATCATTCATGGTTGTCAAAATTCTAGCAGACTACATTCCTTCCTCTCCGGATGAAATCGAGCGCCTGTTAGCCCTCCCGGCTGAAGATATCTACCGCGATCCTGCGTACATGGACCTGGTGCGCGGGCTGGACGAGGATGAACTCCAGCGGACGGCGCGGCTGGTGCGCGAAGTTTATGACGAACGCCTGGAACCGATCAAAGAGAAGCACGGCCTGTCGGGGACGATTATGAGCGGCTTCACGCTGGGCAACTGGGTCATCGGCTTGCTGATGATGCCCGACCGCCTGCCAGGGCTGCTTGAAAAACACGCGAACCTCTCGCCCCAGCTTATTGCCGAAACCCTGCCGGACCTGATCGAGCTGTTAGAATATGCCCCTGCCGGGCAGCGCGAATGGCAGGAAGCCCTGGTGGTGCGCACGCTGCCGCTGCTGGCACCCAACGGTCGGTAGTCCTGTCTTTCTCACAACTCATATATCATCTACCCGCCTCCGGTGGTATCATCGAAGGCGGGTTGTTCGTGATACCTCACGCTGTCTGCCGTCGGTGGCTTTCCGCTGATGGTGAGCACCGCTAGCAGTGCCCCTACAACGGCTGACATGCAGGGTGTATCGCAATACGCCCCTACAGCTGACATACAGACAGATCGATCTATAACGAGGTGCCCCATGCAACGCTGGTTCCAGCAAATGACTCGCCCCCTGCCGCATGATCCGCGCGCGGTGCTCATCACGGGCGGCAGTTCGGGCATCGGGCGCGCAGCGGCGCTGCTGTTCGCGGCGCTCGGTGATGACGTGGCCGTGCTGGCGCGCCGGGAGGAGCGGCTGCTGGCGCTGCAAGCCGACGCCCGCGACAAAGACCTGCCCGGTGAAATTCTACCCTTAACCGCCGACGTAACCGATCCAGGCGCGGTGCAGCGGGCGGTGGCACTGGCGCTGGCGGAATTCAACCGGCTAGACGTGCTGGTGGCCGCAGCAGGACTGGGGCAGCGCGGCTCTTTCATCGACGCGCCCTGGGACGACATCGAGACCGTGCTGCGCACCAACATCGACGGCGTGGTGCACAGCGTGCGCGCCGCCGTGCCCGCCATGCGCGCCAGCGGGGGTGGCCATATCGTGCTGATTTCATCCATCCTGGGGCCGGTGCCCGCGCCCTTTGCCGCCGCCTACAGCCTGAGCAAAGCCGCCGTCGATGCGCTGGGGCGGGCGCTGCGCGGTGAACTGCGCCAGGACAACATTCGCGTGTCGGTGCTGTGGGTGGGCCAGACGCACACTGAGTTCGCCGAGAAACGCCTGGGGCAGCCAGGCCGCGTCGCCACGCGCGTGCCCACCATGCCCCCGGAGCGTGTTGCCGGTGAGATCGTGCGCGCCCTGGAACGCAATTCCAGCGCGAAAGCCGTGCGTCGGATCGATGGATTGTTTGTGTGGGCCGGGCGGCGCTTCCCTGGCACTATGGACCGGCTGTTGGCGCGTGTATATGGGTAGTAGGGGCACTGCTTGTGGTGCCCGGGGTAGGGCAAGCCCTTTCCCTACCCCAACCATGGCGAACGTACGCCTGTCTGTACTAGATCAGCGCCTGGGCAAGCTGGTGCAGCACCCACAGCCCGATCCCCGCGCCGAGGGTCAGCATACTGTAACGCAGGTACAGAAACTTGCGTTTGACGATGCGGGCGCGGGCGTGCACCTGCCGGATGATCGCCCGTTTGATATCGGTTCCCGTCAGGCCCATGAACATATCCAGATAGCCGTCTTCGTCGTACTGGGCAATGTCGCCAAAGAAGTACGGGTTGCGCTGCGTCTGGACCCCCAGGCCGCGCGGAAACGAGGTCAACAGCGCAAACGTGACCGATACGATCAGCGTGAACAGCACACACACCGCCAGCACAAGCGACACGATCTCAGCCGTGCCTGGGTCGGATTTCTGCAACACGTCCTGAACCATGCTGCGATCCAGGGTGGCCGCCGCCGCCAGAATCGCGTTCGCGCCGAGGACCAGGTTCGCTTTCGTTTCGGCCAGGTTGATTTGCGTGTCCAGGCTAACATACAGCATGTAAAACAGGCGGCTAAAGTCGAGCGGTATCTTGGCAAACTGCTCGCCGCCTAATGACACCCCAAACAGGGCCAGGACTTCTTCGGTGGACTTTTCGATTTTTTCGGTCGGCTGCTGTGACATACCAGGTTGATCTCCTATAGAAGCAAGAGTGGCTCACCGTGCCGAAAATTATACAGGTTTTGGTGGCAGGGGAATAGCGCGGCGACATACGGGGAAAGGTGTACAAGGGCGAGGCGCACCTCGCCCCTACGCCAGGCGGTCGTGATGTTTGCTGGTTACACGGTTTCCGGCTCGTCGTCGGAGCCGTGCTCGCCGTGTGCGCCGTGTGCGCCGTGATGGTGGTGACCACGTCCACGACCGTGCCCATGACCGCCGCGCCCCTTACCGCGCGGGCGATCCTCGTCTTCTTCGTCCCATTCCCAGGGTGGCGCGAACCCGAACCACGCGCCCATCGGCCCGAAGCCGAAACCAGCCCCCTTGCCGCGCTTACGACGTGCCCAGGGTCCACCCCAGTTCGGCGGCGGGCCATGGTGGGCCCAGGTGCGCGGGTCGAGGTGCATCACCCACTCGCGGATGGCGTCCTTGTCGCCCTTGATCTCGATGCGAAAACCGTCGTCCGTCTCGATAATGCGGAATTCCTGGATTACCTTTTCCATGTGTGTCGATCCTCCATCTGTTGTTGATTTACTTGTGTGCGTGCAGCGCGATAGCGGTCACCGGCTGCAAAGGCTTGAACTCGGTCTGGATGTCGTGAAAGCCTGCCACCGTGAGCAACGCAGCGAGTTTATCGGCCATCGGGCGGATTTCGTCCTCGGACTGCACCCAGCGCGGCTGTGAGATGACCAGCAGTTTGCCACCCGGCTTGAGCACGCGGTGGATTTCGGCCAGTCCTGCCGCCTGGTCCGGCCAGTGGTGTAGCGAATTGACGGCGTAGACCTTGTCGAACGAGTCGCTTTCGAACGGCAGATCGTCCACCGAGCCCAGCCGCAGGTCCAGACGTCCATCGTGGATGGCGACGGCGTTACGCGCTTTGGCCTGCTGGAACATCAACTCCGACACGTCGATGCCGGCCACATAGCCATTGGTCACGCGCTGCGCCACCTGTTGGAGCGCCTGGCCGGGGCCAAACCCGATCTCCAGCACATAGTCGCCCGGCTGGGCATCGAGCAGGCTGACCGCCCATTCATTGCGTTCTGCGTTCAGGCGTACCATCATCCGGCTGGTGAAACGTCCCATCAGCCCACGCGGGTGCCCGAACTGCGACTTGATGCGGCGTCCCATGCGGGACTTGATCAACTGGCGGGGCATCATGCGTCCGCCTCCACTGCCTGCGCGCTGTTGATGTCGCTGCGCAGATCACCGTACACATCGTCGTAGATGCGCTGCAAAGCATTAAACCGGCGCTTGAGATCGGCGTGGCGGGTGCGGCGGCGCTCCCACAGCCAGGCCAGCGGGCCGCAGTCTGCTTGTTTACCCGTGTGTGACGCGCGGCGCGATGCATGGTAAGCGCGCCATTCCTCGGATTCGTAGACTTCGAGTTCGTCGTCCGCGTTGCGACGCAGCTCGAACAGGGTTTTCTCGGTCGTTGTTTCCAGCATCGTTTCAGACTTCCTCCTCGTTTCCCAAGTTATCGTCCAGGTCGTCCAGCATATCCTTGAGCACCTCCAACGCCTCGCGCAGTTGGGGCCGCATCACGGCCTTGAGCCGGTCCAGTTCCTGGCGACCGGCCTCAGTGATGGTGTAGCGCCGCACGCTGCGCCGCGCCGGGTCGGTCCATTCGCCCGTGATCAGGCCCTGGTCTTCCAGTTCGTTGAGCAGCGGGTAGATCGCGCCCGGATTGGTGCCCGCGCCACCGTCGGTGCGCTCGTCGATCAGGCTCATCAG
>JAADYV010000161.1 GCA_010092855.1 Chloroflexota bacterium
GCCGTGCGCGCGGTGGGCCGGGCCAACGGCAGCAACCCTATCGCCATCGTGGTGCCCTGTCACCGCGTCATCGGCAGCCGGGGTGAACTGACGGGGTACGGGGGTGGGCTGTGGCGCAAGGCGTGGCTGTTGCAGCACGAAGGCCACCCGGTGCAGCAGCAGTTGATTTAGCGCCCGGTGAGCAGCAGGAATCGATCAGCGCGGGGAACGGCCACTCTTTTCGCCCCCGCGCTGAAGTGTGAGTCTTCCGAATGCTAGATTTCGCGCCCATGCGCATCGAGGAACAGGCGCTCCCTGGCCTGCAGGGGTTCGTTGGCCTCGACGTACAGGTAGTAGCTCTTGGAGGGGGTGACCTCCGGCTCGCAGAACTTGCGCACATAGACCGGTGGTTCGCGGCGCAGCGAGCTGTTGAAGAACGGGCCGCCGGGCCGAGTCGGAATCTTGGGCAGGTTGGGCGGGCCAAACCAGTCTTTGGTGTTGGTGTATTCCGCGCCCAAATCCACCTCGATGTGCAGCCCTTCCGAGCGCCGCATCGACACGCCAAATTCCATCACCAGCGCGTATTTGCCTGCGCCAACGGGATCGACTTCCCAGGTACGGAACACGCGGTTGGCCGGGCGGTCACTATCCTCCGCTTCGGCCCCCAGGATACAATGCTGCAATTCCTGGCAGGCCTCTTCGAATGACTTGTTGGCGAAATTGACGCTGATCCGATCCCGCAGCAGCAAGGGCACCTCGCACGAACGCACCAGCACTGGCACGATCATCTCGTCGTCCATGCCCTTCGATTGGATTAACTCGATCAAGGCCCCGCCGGTGATGTCCTGGCGCACCCAGTTCGAGAGGATTGAGTCTGGTGAAATGGCGACCAGCACCCGGTCCAGTGAGTACAACCGGCCCCGGATGTGCGCCACGAGAGAGTCATCTGATTGGAGCGTCAACTGTTCGATTTCCAGCCCTTTGCTTTCCAGGCAGGTCACGATGCGCTCAACATGAGGTGAGTCCTGTTGAGTGAGACCAATAAGTACCTTCATGCTATGAGCTTGCCTTTCTGCTCATTATCGTAAAATGATATGTATCCTAAACAACTCGCTTTAAGGCCGCGCAATCCACGTTTGAAAGATTATTTATGAGCTAGTAAAACATCATTAAACGAACTGTGCTACTGCCCACCGGCTGGCCACCGGACACTTGCGCCGGACGCGGCGCGCGTTACACTTGCCTCGCAGACCAGCAGCCCAACCGGAGACAATCTATCATGCGCAACCGTTTGAGTTTGATCATTTCCATCGGCCTGATCGCCGTCGCGCTGGGGGTGGCATGGCCACGGCTGCCAGACAGCCTGTTAAGCCGGGTATCGAACAGCGGACCGGAGAGCGCCGCCGCTGCCCAGGACCCCACGGCCCCACCCACCAATACGCTGCGCCCAACGCACACGGTGTTGGCGACCGCGCCGCCGACCAACACTCCGCGCCGGTCGCCAACACCTACTCCAACGGAAACATTGACACCGACGGACACGTTGACACCGACGGACACGTTGACACCAACGGATACGTTGACACCGACCGCCAGTTTCACCCCGTCGAATACGCCCAGCCCCACGCTGACGCCTACCATCACACCCACCGCGACGCCAACCTTTTTGCCCACGCCGACGATCTATTACCCGCCCAACCCCGGCGAAGGGCTAAATGCGCCGACGGCTATCCCGACCGAGATGCCCCGGCTGCGCCCGCGTGACGAAGAAGGTGATCTGTACAATGTAGTCAACGTGCTGCTGTTAGGGCATGACGGCAATCTCCAGCCAGGCGAAATGTTCCGCACCGACACGATGATTGTGGTTTCGATCAACCGCGACACCAACACGGTCAGCATGTTGTCGCTGCCGCGCGACCTGTACGTTTACATCCCCAACTGGGGGATGCAGCGCCTGAACCTGGCCTGGGGCTATGGCGACTCGATTGGGTGGACGGATGGCGGCTGGGGTATGCTGCGCCAGACCATCCTGTACAACTTCGGCATCGAAACGCACTACTACGCGATGGTCGATTTTGAGGGTTTCATTGAGATCATTGATACGCTGGGCGGGGTGACGATTGCCGTCGACTGCCCGATTGTGATTGACGTGTGCGTGACGGACGTGTGCACTGACGGCATCGAAGGCAATGAAACAGAAGCGGACTACGAGCGCCAGACCATCCCCATCGGCGTGCATCGCATGAACGGCGACGAAGCCTTACGCTATGCGCGCAGCCGCACCAACACGATGGAATTCGACCGGGGCCGCCGCCAACAGCAGCTACTGCGCGCGATCTGGGTTGAGAGCCGCAGCGCCGGTATCATTTCCCAGGTGCCCGACCTGTGGGACCAGATGACGGACGTAGTCGAGACCAATATGCCGCTGCAAGAAGTGCTGCCGCTTATTCCGCTGGCACTGAGCATGGAACCCAACGACATCGAAAACCATTTCTTCCGCCGCGATGTCGAGACCCTGCCCTGGCAGCCGCCCAGTGGTGACTTTGTGCAAATCCCGCACCCGAATGGCTATATGCTGTATCTGATCCAGGACTTCCTCGCGCCGCCCACCGAAAACCGGCTGCGGCTGGAAAATGCCTCCATCGCCATCTACAACGGCACCCCCAACGATGGCTGGGACGTGGTAGCTGCTGAGCGCCTGGTGTGGGAAGGGTTTGCACCGCAAGCGATGGGCGTGGCTCAAACCACGGAGTACACCGACACCGTGATCTACGATTACACCGGGGCGAGCAAAAACAGCAGCCTGGACGAACTCATGGGCACGCTGAATATCCACCCCAACAACGTGTTGTATGAGCCTAACCCCAACCGCACCGTTGACTTCGCCATCGTGCTGGGGTCGAACTACAATTCGTGCGTGGGCCGCCAGGTGCAGTTGCAGTAGCCAGCGGTTGCCACAACCGGCGCTCGCCAGGCAGACACCGTACCCCAGACCACCAATAATGGGGACGAGGAACCGCTCGTTCCTGTTGTTTCTGCTTGTTGACCCCGGCCAGCACTTTCATGCTTGCGCCCGACCGCAAACGTGAATAAGCTACAGGTGTCTTCAACTTTCAGGAGGATAGTCAGTCATGCCACGATGGTTGTTTTTCATGATCTTGATCCTGGTGTTGGTGGGTACGCTGGCCGCCTGCAGCGACAACGGCGACGATGATGACGACGGGGGTGGACAAGGTCCGCTCTACACTGAACTTACCGTGCCACCGCCACCACAAGTCACCACCCTGCCCGGCTGTAGCGCGTCTGAAGTCGAGAACTGGTACGAAGTAGCCGGTGCCAACGTCGACCGCTTCAGCATGGAGAGCCTGGATGCCCTGGATAACCTGCCCGAACCAGACCAGACTGGCCCCTTGTTGCAGCGCTTGATCCAACAACGAGACGCCATCAACGCCGTTAACCCTTCCGAGTGTGTTGCCCCGGTACACAGCGAAATCGTCGCACGTGTCAACAGCACGGTTGACTCCTTCGACAACTACCGCCAGGGGCTGATCGACGCTGCACGCCTGCGTTCCGAAGTGCAGCAGTACAACGACGAAATCGAACAGCAAAAAACGATATTTGAGGAAACTACCGAATTGTTCGAGGATGAGCGCCGGGCCGAAATTGAAGCTGAAGTCACCGCCCAAGCTGGGGAAGAATAACGCCGAGCCGCGCCCGTAGATTCGCACCTTGCTTGCATTCCGGCCCGTCAGGTATAATCGTGACCTAATAGAAAACACTTGTTATGGTCTGGTCCAGGAGAAAAGACGATGTCTGGTCATAGTAAATGGTCAACCATCAAACGGAAAAAAGGCGCGGAAGACGCTAAGCGCGGCAAGATATTTACGCGCATTGCCCGCGAAATCATGATGGCCGCGCGCGAAGGTGGCCCTGACCCGGAGATGAACGCGGCCCTGCGGCTGGCGATGGACAAAGCCAAAGCCGCCAACATGCCCAAAGACAACATCGAGCGCGCTATCAATCGCGGCGCGGGCATCGGCGACGACGCGGTAACGCTGGAGGAACTAGTCTACGAAGGTTACGGCCCGCATGGCGTCGCGCTGATCATCACTTGTGTCACCGATAACCGGAACCGCACGCTGGCCGATATTAAGTACGTCTTCAACCGCAACAACGGCAACCTGGCCAACACCGGGGCCGTGACGTGGCAGTTCGAGCAAAAGGGTTATATCGCGGTCAAGTCGGACGGCGCGGACTACGAAGAGGTGTTCATGGTGGCCGCCGACGAAGGTGCAGACGATGTGCAGGAAGAAGACGACATCTATGCCATCTATACCCCGCGCGAAGACCTGGCGCGCGTCGCCCGTGCGCTGTCCGAGGCCGGGTATACGCTGACCGAAAGTGAGTTGATCTGGATTGCGCAGAACGAGATCGATCTGGAAACCGACCAGGCAATGCAGGTCATGAGCCTGATCGAAAAGCTCGAAGAACTGGACGACATCCAGAACGTGTCGTCCAACCTGAGCATCACCGACGCCCTGGCCGAAGCGCTCAGCGCAGCGTAACAAAAACTCGTCGTTCGACAGAGTTTGCCGCGTGCCTGTGTGCGGTACGTGGCTTTTGCCTTGCCAGCGCTGGCAGGCCACCCAGATATAAGGAC
Organism: Chloroflexota bacterium; assembly: GCA_010092855.1. Taxonomy (GTDB): domain Bacteria; phylum Chloroflexota; class Anaerolineae; order Aggregatilineales; family Aggregatilineaceae; genus TC-15. The sequence continues at coordinate 4,640 of JAADYV010000161.1, forward strand.
CGCGTATGCTCGTTATCGGCATTGATCCCGGCACGGCCACGACCGGATACGGCGTGGTGCGCGAACATCCCAACGGCGCGTTGGAGGCGGTGGCGTATGGCGTCATCACCACGCCCGCGCGCACGCTGATGCAGAAACGACTCAAGCAGCTTTACGACGAATTCACCGCGCTGCTGCAGCGCTACCAACCCGATGCCGCCGCCGTCGAGACGCTGTTTTTCGGTAAAAACGTGACCACGGCCATTACGGTGGCCCAGGGGCGCGGTGTGATCTTGCTGGCGCTGGCCGAAGCCGGAATCCCGATGCGCGAATACAAGCCCGCCGAGATCAAGCAGGCTATCGCGGGCTATGGCAACGCCGACAAACTCCAGGTGCAAGAGATGATCCGCCAACTGCTGGAGCTGGACGACATCCCCAAGCCGGACGATGCCGCCGACGGGTTGGGCGTGGCCATCACCGATCTGAACAGCAGCCGTTTCGAACGAATGTCGCAGCGGTAAGAGCCATCAGCGATCAGCATTTCAGCAATCAGGCAAAGCGGCAAACTTACCTGTCGACTCGCTGACACCCACGTTCAGAGGGTAGTATCTCAAAACTGGGAGAGTTTCGGACTCGCGGTCTACAGCGCCTGGTTTAGGTTAGAATGACGGTATGTCGGGAATTGAAGTACCAGTTATCCGAAAAATCAAGTCATGAAGCCAACCTTGTATATTTTATGTGGTTATCCATTCTCGGGAAAAACCACTTTGGCTAGAGCAATCATTGAGTTGAGACCAGACTGCAAACACATCAGCGTCGATGAGATCAAGACTGGTATCAGTGACCAATCTAACGACGGAATTTGGGAACAAGCGTTTGCTGAAGCCTACAGACGAACTAGACGATTTTTGCTGAAGGGCCAGAGTGTGATTTTTGATGCTACAAATTTCCTGGTCAAAGTTAGAGACAAGGCAAGAACGGTAGCACAAGCATCCAATGCTGATTCAAGAGTAATCTGGGTCAACACTCCTCAGCAAGAGGCTAAAAATCGTTGGTTAGTCAATCGTCAAAGTAAAGAAAGAAAGGATGTTTCGGATGACGATTGGTTAGAGGTGACAGGTCAATTTGAGATACCTGGAACCAGAGAAAGAACTATCGAATATTGTGGTGAAGACATCAAGGACTGGATTGAAGCTAACTTAGAATAGATTTCAGAAATATTCGATTGTCTAACCTTGACAGGTTGTAGCCATAAGCATTTCAGTTATCAGGAAAAGCGACCACAACCTGATTGGCACACCGCTGACGGCTGACCTGCTGACGGCTACCCAAAGGAACCATACATGATCGACGTGCTGATCGGCCAGGTGGCCGCTATCGACGACAACTCCCTGGTGCTGATGATCGGCGGGGTTGGGCTGCGCGTCCGGATTCCGTCGTCCGTGCGGGACTCGGTCGAAGGCGTGGGCCACAACCTGACGCTATATACCCACCTGGCGGTGCGCGAAGACGCCCTGACCCTGTACGGCTTCTCCACCCCGGATGAACGCGCGTTGTTCGAAACGCTGATCGGCATCAGCGGCATTGGCCCGCGTATCGCGCTGGCCATCCTCAGCACGCTAACCGTTGAGCACCTGCACAATGCTGTCGCGCGTGAGGAACCCGAAATCCTGACGCGCGTGCCCGGCATCGGCAAAAAGGGCGCGCAGAAAATCGTGTTCGAACTCAAAGACCGGCTCGCCATCGAACCCGCCCCGGGCTGGCCGCCATCAGCGACATGGACACCGACGTGATCGCCACGCTGACCGCGCTGGGCTACAGCATTGTGGAAGCCCAGGCCGCGCTGCAATCTATCCCGCGCGACGCGCCAGACGATATCGAGGAACGGGTGCGGCTGGCGCTGGAATACTTCGCCTGAGCAGCCAGATTCCCACATCCCAAGAGGACCCCACCATGCTCGACAACACCACCTCCCCCACACCGCGCGACCAGTTGCTAGGCAAGCGCGTTGATGTGCTGGACCAGGGCTGGATCGAACTGCAAGACGTGATGGGCGACGACCTGGCCATCGTGAATGCCGCGCGGGTGTCGTTCCTGGGCGAATCGAAGGGACCAGACCGCGACAAGAAGCTGCTCTTTTACCTGCTGCAACACCGCCACACCTCGCCCTTCGAACAGGTCGAGTTTAAGTTCCGCTGCCACGCGCCCCTGGTGACGTGGTGGCAGTGGGTGCGGCACCGCACCTGGCACGTCAACGCGCAGTCGGGCCGTTATACGCCGTTCGAGGAAAACGACTACTATACGCCGGGGACGTGGCGGTTGCAGGCCAGGGATAACAAGCAGGCCAGCGAGGGCGAACTGGACGAAACCGCAGCGCGGGCGCTGACCGACAAGCTGCTGGCCCACTACGAGCGGTCATTCGCGCTGTACCAGGAAGCGCTGGAGGCCGGGGTCGCGCGCGAGATGGCGCGGCTGTTCCTGCCCGGATTCGCGGTGTACTACACCTGGGTGCTCAAGGTGGACGCGCACAACCTGATGCACTTCCTGCGGCTGCGCATGGCGTCCGACGCGCAGCACGAGATCCGTGTTTATGCCTGGGCCATCTACGAGCATTTCTTCAAGCCCGCGCTGCCCTGGACGGCAGAAGCGTTCGAAACCTTCATCATGCCCGGCCTCGGTCCGCTGCCGGAATAGCACGCCGAGCGAGACGAGTACCTTTCTCATCACACCAATACAGCAAAAAACAGGCGGCTCATTTCTCGAACCGCCTGCTGGTGATCGTTCGTTGTGAAAACGTTTACCCGGCGCTGGTGGCTGTCGGTTCCGGCGTAGGTGTCAGCGACGCCAGCGGCGTAACGGTGGGCGTGGGTGTCGGGCGATCACCAGGTCGCACCCGGATTTCGTTGTTGATCTGGAAGCACACCACGTCTCCCACTTCGTTGATTGGCAGCAGCTTCCAGCTATAACGGGCCTCATTGTCCCCCCGCGCTTCGAACAGCTCTTGTGGAAAGCCATCGTATTCCATGATCAGCACCTCACCCTGGAGCGCCATCACCTGGGCGGCGCTGATCAGGTTGGCCGGCAGGAACAGCCCCCAACCCAATGCCGGGTTGAAGGTCTGGTAGCGCGTAACCGCCACGGTGTCGGCGAAGCTGCGCAGATGCTCCCCAAGATTATCGGGATTGACTTCGATAAATTCGTTGGTGATTTCGTTCCCGTTCGGGTCGAACAACTGCATGAGGTAGGCTGGGTACAGGGTTAACTCCGGCATCAGGCTCCAGCGCACGACCGGTACCTCGCCCTGGTAGATAATGCCTTCGGCCCCGGCATCGGACAACAGCGTGTACTGGTTAAACGACGCGCATGAAATAGGCAGCGGAGTCGGAGTGTCCGGCAGGGTCGGGGTTATTGACGGGGTATTCGTCGGACGGGGCGTGTTTGTAAAAGTGGGCGTCCAGGTGGCTTGGGCTTCGCCCTGATACGCCGGATTGACCGATGTTGGCCGGGGACCACCTTCGCCAGCGGACTCGGCGGCTCCATTCTGGTCACCACCAGCCGCCACCGCCTGCCCATCCGGTGATGTGGCGGAAAGCGCTTGTTGCACCGCTGTTGGGGGGGAGCCGGCGGTAGGATGGCCCAGCGTTGGGGGCGGAGTTTCGGTGGGACGCCTGGTGGGTGGCGTCAGCGTCAGGGCGGCATCGTCTCCCTCATCGCCTGAATCATCACCCCCACCGCCACAGGCAACCAGGGCCAGCGCCAGGATAACGGCCACAATCATCACTATCAGCAGTTTTCGTATCACGTTGCTCACTCCTACAAAATGTAGCCAAAAGCCAACCCAAACAGGGCCAGGACCAGCAGCAGCACCTGGGCGATGATCCCACCGGCTACGTACAGCACGGTGGCGGTACCCGCCTGCCAGGGACGGTCAGGGTCCAGATCAAAGCCCACCATCGCCCACCAGCCCACAACATAGGCAGCCAGCCCCAAACCAAGCACGATCACCAACACGATGGTCGTGGTGCTGTCCACCTCGTCCAGCTTGAGGTCAAATACCAGCGCCAGCAGCAGCCACATCAGGGCCGTGACTTCCAGCGTGATCACCAGGCTGAGGATTACGCGCGCCAGGCGGGGCAGCCGGTTTATACGCGCCGCCCACCGTTCGATACGCTGCGCCGATGGGGATTTTGCCACTTCAGACATTTCACGCCTCCGGCAGATACGTATTGATCATAGCCGTCGCGGTGCGCTCAAAATACGCTCGCAGGGTAGAGCGCGCCGGTTCGGGAATGGCGGCTTCTTCCAACGCAGCCAACATCTGCCGCACCC
>JAADYV010000162.1 GCA_010092855.1 Chloroflexota bacterium
CATTCGACGGGGTTGATCCCGATGCCTATTTTGGGGATGACATGGTGCTCTACATTCAGGTGCGCGGCGCGCGCCAGATGATACGCATTCATCCCCGCGCAGAAGAAATGGTGATCGGTCGCCAGGCCGACGACAGCGCGATGGTGCCGGACATTGACCTGGCGGCCTTTGATGCCGAAAACATGGGCGTTTCCCGGCTGCACGCCGGACTCAAACGTCAGGACAACACGCTGGTGCTGACCGACATGGGCAGCCTGAACAAAACCCACATCAACGGCCAGCGGCTGCACGCCCATGAGGTGCGGGTGCTGCACGATGGTGACGAACTTCGGTTGGGACGGTTGCAGATGCGAGTATATTTCAGACTGGAATAATCCTTCTCTCCTTCAAGTTGACTGTTCCCTCCCTTTTATCTGGTGGCGGGGTCCTTTCTGGCGCGGGGGCCCTGTCACCGCCTTTTTTCATGTAAAATTCAGTTTCAAGTTCTGTAAACAGTATTATGCTAATAGCAGATTGCCCTACCTGGATTTGCTGCGTATCAATAAGGAGAACGAAATGGCGGAGTTTGTGGCTTTCGATCCCAACGTGGAGGTGTCGGGCCGGGTGCTCAAAGCCTGGATCGCGGGCACCGAACACAAGGTGATCCCCTACCTGGAAGCGCACGAGATTTTTCACGTCCAGCCCGAAGCATGGTACCCCAAGCAGCCCGCGCTGAATGCGCTGCGCAAGTTTGGCCAGGTCAGCTCGTTGTTCAACGCCGGGCTGATGATCCCCCAGCACGCCGAGTTTCCACCCAACATCGACGACCTGGAAACTGCCGTCAACCTGCTGGACCAGGCATACCACATGAATCACCGTTCTGGCGAAATCGGCCACTACATCGTCAAGGCCATCAACGAACGCTCAATTGTGATGGTGTGTGAAAACCCGTACCCGTGCGAGTTCGACTTTGGATTGCTGCATGTTCTGGCCCAACGTTTCAAGCCGGAAGGGGTGGAGAAAATCGAGGTCAACCACGATCCGGATGAGCCATGCCGCAAAACGGGCGGCGACTCCTGCACGTATCACATCGTCTGGTGATGGTTGCCGCCGGGCGCGACCATCATCGGTGCACTTCAGTTTAGCGGGACATGTTATGATGCCGGGGCGAGCCAGCAGGTTCGCCTCTTTTGATTGTGGGATGCGGTGGGTGTTTGTCGCCGAGCTGAGGAATGGGCTACATTCGAAGGGGACCGATCACCCAGGAGGAACATCCGATGACCACGACCCTGCCTACCAAAACCCTGCCCGCCAAGAAACGTATCGCCCTGGTCGCGCACGACGCTCGCAAGGAAGACCTGCTCGACTGGGCCGCCTATAACCAGGGCACCCTCGCCCAGCACACTCTGTTTGCCACCGGCACCACCGGACGGCTGCTGCAGGAACAGCTCGAACTGCCCGTCACGGCCTTTCTGAGTGGGCCGCTGGGCGGTGACCAGCAGATCGGCGCGCGCATCGTCGAGGGGGCGATTGACGTGCTGATCTTCTTCTGGGACCCGCTGTCGTCCCATCCCCACGACCCGGATGTGCGGGCGCTGCTGCGCGTGGCCGTGCTGCAGAATATCCCGGTGGCCACCAACCGCTCGTCCGCCGACTTTTTGCTCTCGTCGCCGCTGCTGGGCCAGCCCTACGCGCGCCACCTGGAAGACTACGGCAGCCGCCTGCGCCGCGAGCGTCTGACTGACGAGCCGTGATTCTGAGGGGAGCGTGGCACAGAATCTGCACGACTCTGGTGGGGATTGGCCCCAGGACAAGTTGACGCGCGAAACTCACAACCACTGGTCGAGCGTTACTGTGTTCTCAATCATCGCGCTAAGTTTGTCGGCCAGTTCGTCGGGCGCTTGCTGCTTTCCGGTTTCGATCCAGTGGGTCAGAATGCTGGTTATCGCGCCGATGCGTATGGCAAGTATATAGTCTACGTATGCTTCTTCAACGCCATAGACCATCCTGAACATGGGTTTGAACGGTGCCACCAGCCGGCGGAATGACTCCTGGGCGATGTCACCGCGTTTGGCTTTCATCAGCAGTTCGAGCAACTCGGAATGCAAATAGAAATAGCGCAGAACAGGTTTGAGCAGTTGTGTGCCGGAATCATGGGTGTGCGTTTGCCGGTACTCCTGAATATATCTCACCAGCCCTTCGAAGACCTGGTCGCACCGCATGTGCAAGACATCCACAATCTCGTCGAAATTGCGATAAAATGTCGTGCGTCCAACCTGTGCCGCTTCGACCAACTCCTTCACTGTGATCGCAGCAAAATCTTTCTCGCGCATCAACTTCGCCAACCCGCTATAAATCATCTCGCTGGAGCGTCTTGATCGCTGATCGTCTTTGATGTGATACATTTTCCCCGCCTTTGTTTCACTTCTTCAAAATTGCTTGACAGCGCATTTTCCTAAGCATAACATTTTAAGAAGATGCGAGACAAGTGTCTCTTATTGTCAATTTTGAGGGATGTGTGTTTCAATGCGAAATATCAAGGAGAACCGAATCTATGCGTAGGTCTGTCTGTCTGTTCGCTCTGTTCATGATCCTGTCGTTGGCACTGGGCATTGTGTCCACAGCACCAGGCGGTGTGTCCGCACAGGAAGACCCCTGTTTTTCGGAACTAGAGGTTATGTCAACCGATGATGGTGTCGAATTTGTCCGCACACCGGATGCCTGTTTCGACGATTTACCCGATTGGTCCTATGAGCCGCAGTACGTCGAGATTGATGGCTTGCGCCAGGCGTATGTCGATGTTGGCTCTGGCGAATCTGGCGAGACCATCCTGCTGCTGCATGGTCAGCCATCGTGGTCCTATCTCTACCGCAAGATGATCCCGGTTCTGACCGATGCCGGGCATCGCGTGATTGCGATGGATCATCTCGGATTTGGGCGTTCCGACAAGCCGATTGACCCGGATTACTATACCTACCTGGGGCATGTCGAGCGCCTGGAAACCTTCATTCAGGAACTGGGGTTGGAACAGGGAAATCTGACGATCTTCGTGCAAGACTGGGGCAGCCTGATCGGGCTACAGGTTGTTGGCACGAACCCTGATTGGTTTGATCGCGTGGTGGTCGGTAACGGGTTCTTGCCGACTTACCCTGAAGGCGAGACCCTGTTCTCACTGCCGGAAAACCCAGAAGTGACCCGCAACCTGTTCCACCAGGCCATGATCAACACGCCAGCCCAGCAGGAACCGCTGGTGCGTGAACCGGTTGATATGAGTGATGTCACTGAGTTCGCAACCGAGAATAACTACTTCGGACTATGGATTGATTACTCCCGCAATGACGAACGTTTCCGCCCGGAAGTCATTGTCGAAGCCAACACCTACTTTGATCTATCGCCGGAAGAAGAAGCAGCCTATGCCGCGCCTTTTCCCTCACGTATCACGATGGGTGGTGCCCGCGCCTTTCCCGGTCTCGTCAATGAATTGGGTGGCGTCACTGATAGTGGTTGGGCAGGTCTGGGTGAATTTGACAAGCCATTCCTCACCATCTGGGGCGATAACGATGGCGGCAACCTGGGTCAGCCGTTTGTCCAACAAGCCTTGATTGACCACGTCCCCGGCAGCGAGGGATGGGATCATGTGCGCCTGGAAGAAGCGGGCCACTTTTTGCAGGACGACCAGGGCGAGGAAATTGCCCGCCGTGTCAACGAGTTCATCGCGCAAACGTCTGGCACCACCAGCGACGCAGGGGCCAGTACCGATAGTGAAGAACCCAGCATCGGTTTCGAGATTTTGCAGGTGGTGTCGCCCAATGAGATTCTGGCCTGGGTCGTGCAGGATGATATGACACAGGCCGAGTTTGATGCCCTTGAATTACCGGCGGGCTGGCTCAAAAATCAACCGCGCGAGGCAAGTGTTGATGGTGGCACATTCTTCCGTTCGCCAAATGGCGCGGCTGAAGGTGACCTCGATGTGCAAGAATACTTCGGCTACAACTGGTTCCATACAGCGACCGTTACGAATTCCAATGTCCCGCTTGACGACGAAGGGCTGCTGTCCGGCTCATATGTATCCAAATATCACACGATAATATATGATGCGGGCAGCAGTGTACCGGTGCTCATATCACCCGAAGGTGAGGTCTATGTACGCATCGGGAGGGATGCCGGGCGCACGACTGACGATTTCGCTTTGCCGAGCGAGTGGCAAACGGTTGAATACACGACTCCTGACGATCTGGTCATCCAGTTGCCCAACCCGACGCTGGTCATCCGGACCGACAATGAGGACTCATACCAGGGGCCCGTTCCAGAGTTGAACGCGCTGGTCAATCAAGGCGAACCGGGTGCTGCGGAGTGATGTGCCCGGCTCACCGGCACCGAATCCA
>JAADYV010000163.1 GCA_010092855.1 Chloroflexota bacterium
ACATTGCCCGTTGCGCCCGTCACCAGGACCGGATTGGTTTTCAATGTCATCTCCTAAAGCATCTACATGATTGATATGGTAACCGGCCCGGACTAGACCAGTCATTATAATTATACATAGAAGGCTGGTGGCACGAAAGGGTGAATACCGTTTGGCCAATTTAGCCATTGCCCAAACCCGGTCTGGCTGGTTACACTGGCGGTGGATGGGAAACTATACACAGCTTCAATCACACAGTATCACAGACATACAGTCACAGGTAAACACTATGCGCGGAACGATTCTGAACACCTTGACCGTCCTGCTCGGCAGTTCGCTGGGGCTGCTGATCGGCAACCGCCTGCCCGAACGGATGCAGCAGTCGGTGATCACCGGGTTGGGGGTGACGACGCTGGTGGTGGGCATGGGCAACGCCAACCAGACCGGCAACATCATCATCCCGCTGCTGGCGCTGCTCTCCGGCGTGATTATCGGCGAACTGCTGCGCATCGACATGCGGCTGGAGGCGTTCGGCGGCTGGCTGCAGGCGCGGGTGCAGGGCAAACCCACGTCGGACAGCGGCGGGGATAGTGTTGCGGAAAGCGGCGAAGAACAGGACCGGCGGGCGCGCTTTGTGGAAGGCTTCGTGACAGCGTCGCTGGTGTTCTGCGTCGGCCCGCTGACGTTTATCGGCTCGATCCAGGATGGCATGGGGCTGGACGAAGGCTTCGAAACGCTGGCCATCAAGTCTACGTTGGATGCCTTCGCGTCGATGGCGTTCGCGGCTACGCTGGGCGTGGGCGTGATGTTCAGCGTGATCACCATTCTGTCGGTGCAGGGCGGGCTGGCGCTCCTGGGCAGCCTGGCCGGGGAGTTCATGACCGACGCCATGATCGACGAGATGACGGCGGTGGGCGGCCTGATGCTGCTGGTGCTGTCGCTGGTGCTGCTGGACATCAAAGAGGTGCGCGCGGCGAACTTCCTGCCCGGCCTGCTGATCGCGCCGCTGATCGTAGCAGCCGGTACGTGGCTGGGCATCGACCTTTATCCCGTGTGATCACACAACACGCCGGACGAGGGGAATCCGGCGTGGGAAAACAGTTTTGGAGTCAGTTGGGCATTATGCTGTCGGCGCGCAAAAAGGCGGCTCTCCGTTGGAAGTGATGGCCAGGTCGCTGCCTGCCGGGCCGCTTTCACACACCACATCGACCTGGTACGAGCCGCAAAAATCTTCCGGAATGCAAAATACGTCTTCGTAGATAACAGGGGCAGCTACGATGCAGCGCCCATCCACGAGCGGGCCGTCGCAGTGATGCACTTCGAGCCAGCAGTGCTGCATCGTGGGCGATACATCTGCGTTGGCAGTACAGCACGAGGTGTTACATGCATTCCCGCTCAGGTCGGTGCGGGGAGCCTGGGGGAACAAGGTGTTAGTTGGCTGGGGTGTGAGGGTGAGTTGCCGGGTAGAAAGGGTGGGCGTGGGCGAAACTTTGGGCCGCAAGCTATCACGCTCCGTCGCCGGGCTTTCGATGGCCTGGATGGTGGCGCGTACTCCCCAATACGGGTCAGTGATGATCTCGTGCAGCCCAAAAAATATCTCTGCCACAACACCGACTACCGTCACGACTAGCCCGATAAGGGGCAGCCAGGGGATTTTGCGCTTCGGGGTTTCTCGCTGCTTCAATTCTTCTGCACGACACAACCTCCCTGATCAATCATGATCGCTCACGTGAATGCTATCCCCCTCGACCTGGCAGCTTCTATTGCTAGTGTACGGTTCTTCGTTAAAAGCTTGGTTAACGCATGTTAAAAGCCGTCTTGCGATTATGCCAGGGGCGCTGTGGTTTTGTTCAGAATCACCTGTTGCCAGAGACGGCACAAATGCAGTATCATCATGCCGTTTTATGAGCCTCTTTCCGAGCTACTGTTTAGGAGAAAGAACATTATGACCAAACGGTTTGCTTTGATGCTGGCGGTCCTTGTGGGGATAGCAATGCTGATGGCCGCTTGCAATAGCGAAACAACCGACGTTTCGGAAGACTATATTGACGCGCTGTTGAAGGGCGAAACCGACACTGCGGGTGAACCGAAAGCGCTGGAATACGTGTGCGCCGACGACACCGAGTTTCAGGAAAAGACGCGGCAGCTCTTCGCGTACTATCAAGACGAAAACATCGATCCCGACGAGATCGACCTCCAGTACGATATCGCCAAGGTCAATAACCTGGAAGAAGTGATCATCACTGGTTCGTACCTCAACATGGACGAGGATGAAACCGAACTGGTCGCGTCGCGGCGGTTGGAGATCATAAGCGACGATGAGGCCGCCGAGTCCGAGAGTGATGATGAGGAGGACGAGGAAGAAACCGTCGATACGCGCATCGTGCTGCAGCTCGAAGAAAAGGACGATGACTGGTGTGTGACCGGCGAGTCCGAGTTTGGAGACCTGGTCGAGCGTGCCCTCGTTGCCCGCGAACAGGCCGCCATGCAGCCCGAAGATAGCGCCGCCGGCGAAGAGCCCGAAGTCGGTGCCGGCGAAGCCGAAACCGAAGCAGGCCCGGACCTGCTCTCGGTGTTGGATGACGATGGGCGCTTTATCATGCTGACCGGGATGGGTGGGCCATCCCTGGAAGAAGCGTTGGCCGGTGGAGAAGAATTCACCGTCTTTGCGGCCCCGGACGAGGTTCTCAGCGGGTTAATGAGCGCCCAGCCTGAGCAAGCCGAGGAATTTACGCAACACCTGGCCTTGATCGGCGATATGATGCAGTATCATATGGTGCCGGGCCGCGTGATGGCGGCGGATCTCACTGACGGCCAGACGCTGACCACGCTGCAAGGTGAAGCGATCTCTGTTGCTGTTGCAGAAGATGGCACTGTGACGCTCAACGACAGCGTGACTGTAGTCGAAACTAATATCGAAGCCTCCAACGGCGTCATCCACGTCCTCGACAGCTTCCTTGCTCCGCCCAGCATGGCGGACTTGTTTGAGATGTTCATCGGCTCTGGTGACGACGAGGGCATGGAAGAAGACGACGGCCAGGGCCAGGAAACCGAGTCTGACGCGGAAACACCCGAAGGTGAAGAAGACCAAGACGACGAGGCCAGCACCGAAGGTGACGACGAGGCCATGGAAGAAGACGAAGACCAGGGCGAGGAAACCGAGTCTGACGCGGAAACACCCGAAGGTGAAGACGACCAAGACGACGAGGCCAGCACCGAAGGTGACGACGACCAGGACGAGGTGGACGAAGAACCGGCACCCATCACCGAGACGCTAGATGAAATGTCGGACTCCAGCCTAGACGGGGAAGAAGACGAGGACCAGGAGAGCGCCACGACCGCCGAACCCGAAACGCCGGATCTGTTGACGGCGCTGGCTGAGGATGGCCGTTTTCAGATGCTGGCGTTGATGGGCGCAGATGTTCTCGAAACCGTGATGGTGGAAGGTAGCGAGTACACCGTTTTTGCGCCATCGGATGAGGTGGTGCAGGCGTCGACGGACATGTTATCCCCGGCGCTAACTGATTCGGCGTTGGCGTCTCAATTGCTACAGTACCACGTGGTTGCGGAACGGCTGGTGCTGGAAGACCTGGCCGACGGCCAGACGCTGATGACCGTGCAGGGTGAAGAGATCACCGTTGCGGTCGCAGAGGATGGCACCGTGACGCTCAATGACAGCGTGACTGTGACCGGAGACAGCATCGAAGCGTCCAACGGGATCGCTTACGTGATCGAAGGATTCCTGGTCCCGCCCAGTGCAGTGGAGCAGCTCAGCGCGCCCGAAGAAGGCGTCGACACGGTCGAGAACGAGTAACCACCGGGTGCCCTGTGTCGGGCATACTGGTAGGATAAGCTGATCACGACGCCTGGGGCACGGTGCTCCGGGCGTCTTGTGTAGACAGGGTGTGTGACGAGGAGGCAGGGTATGCGACGGACGGTGGGTGGCTGGATAGTGACGCTGCTGCTGGCGGGGCTCCTGGCGGGGCTCCTGGCGGGCTGCGAAAAAGATAAGGGTGACCCGGAGGCGATCAGCCGGGATTTTATGCTGGCGGTATGGGCTGGGGATGTGGGGCAGGTCGCGTCGCTGTCGTGTGATGATTATCGCGACTACACGCGCCAGTGGGCGGCGGGCGGCGATCCCAACGTGACGGTGGATGCGGAACACCTGGAGTTCGAGGTGATTTCGGAAGGCGACAATGCCGTCCAACTGCGCATGTCGGGCGTGGTCACCTTCAAGCCGCCGGGTGTTGCCCCGGTGGTCAACTCCTATGAGGACGACGATGCGTTCATTTTCAGTCTGGTCGATGAGGACGGCTGGAAGGTGTGCGGTGTGGACTACCCGCCAGAGGATGATCCAGCAGATGCGGCCCGGCGGTTTATGCGCGCCGTGTGGCAGAACGATGTCGAGATGCTGGACCAGTTGACCTGCCTCGGCTTTCGCGACGCGGCGCGTCAGATGGCGTCCCAACAGGGCGATTCGGACTATGAGGTGGATGACGACAATACCACCTTCGACGTGCTGCCTGGCGGGGATACTGACCAGGTCCGGGTTGTGATGTCGGGCTCGGTGATCTTCGTTCGCCCCGATGGAACGCGCGAGTCACGCACCTTCCAGGACACGACGGTGCAAAGCTTTATCCTGACCAACGGGGCGGGTTGGACGGTGTGTGGTATGGAGTCGGCAAGCGCGAGTGAATAGGATGTTGACTGGACTGGTTGCCGGTGAACCGGGGCCGGGGCGCGGCGTGATCTGCCCCGGTTTACAGGCTGTGTGTCAGTTCTTCGGCGAAGGACAGCGCGGCCTCTGCCGATTTGAAGTAGTAGACCGGGAACCGGTGGTCATCAAACGGACCAATATGGCGTGTGGCATGACGATACAGCGCTTCGTTGAACACAACCAGCAGCCGGTGCAGATTGTGGTGCCGCAGCACATGCTCGCGCCATTCCAGGGTATTAGCAGCGGTAAACGACTGCAAATCCTGCACATCAGCCATCAGGATCACCGGGCCGTCGCTGTCATCCAGCAGGTTCTGTCGTTCTTCGACCATCTGGTAAAAATCGGTTGCGCTCAACTCGCCTGAATAGTTCGCCATCAAGACCGGCAAGGTCGAATGCCATTGCAGTTGGACCGCCATCGGATAGGCCCTTTCCCGTGAAATAAATCCCAATTACCTATGATAAGGAAAATTCTCGCCAGATAATAGATGGAATTGCGCAAAAATGCAAGTTACTCCAGAAGAAGCAGACATACGATGTAATAACTAAACAGGATAGTAACAAAACGAAGATGGTAGCCAGACACCATCTTCGCTGTAATACATCGTGAGATTCGAGTATTTTGAGGGAACACCCGCAATCAGCGGGAACGCCCGCCGAACACTTTGCGGCCCAGGAACAACGCGCCCCCGGTGGCCGCTGCGCCCGCCACCGCCAGCCGCTTGACCTCGTCGGGATCAACACCTGGCATGACGACCTCGCCGTTGCCGTAGTCGGCGAAAAGCTGGCCCCACCTGGTGTCCAACGCTTCTTCCACACGCTTGCGGCCCACGAAGGGATACCAGTAATAGTTGTGGTAGACGTTGCTCGCCGCGTAGCTCCAGGGCACCAGCGGCGTGCGCAGCAGCAGCCCCTCGAAGCCCTTGAGCCACCCGTGATAAATCATCTTCTGCCCTTTGGAAGCGAAGGTGTCTTCCTGCACAAACCCAAAGCGCTCGATCTCGTTCAGGTCTACGCCCACTACCTCGATCTCGGCGGGATCACCCACGCCCAGCCCGCGCTCGTGCCCCAGCCGGATGAAGTCGAGCGTCATGGGGTCGAACCCTTGCAGGTAGGCGCTCATGGCGTCAATCGCCACCTGGTCCGCCGAAGCGAGCAGGATGTCCTTTTCGTGCACGCGCATGGCACGCGGCCCCGGACCATCGCCCGCAAACGTGCCGTCCATCACGGCAAACACGCCGGGGTGAATGTCCTGCTGGATTTGCAGCAGGTCCACCACCGTCTCGTGGATGACGGAGTGGGTCCAGTGGCGTTTGCGGCCCAGCAGCCCGCCGAAAGCGTTTTTCATCGCGCCGGTGATGGTCGTGAAGACGTGCGTCTTGACGGTCGGCAGTTGCACAATATTGCGCCCGTAGAAGTCCTTGGGGATATAGACGCCTTCCGGGTAGACGCGGTCCAGCACCAGGAATGGCTCTTTGGGCTCGTAGCGCACCCACTCGAACTGCGGTTCGTAGAGGTGCCAGTTGTCGATGCCGTACTTGTCGGTGACGTACTTGTGTTTGTTGTTCGCCTCGCCGACGCGCGCATCGACCACGACGGTGTCGTTGTGCCCGGCGATCAGGCGCGGGTACCCGGCGGCCTGCAGCTCCTGGATCACGCCTTCGATCTGCCAGGGCGAGCTGGAACAGGCAGGGTACCACGTATCCCACGAGATGTTGATCTTGAGGATGGTTTCTTTGTTTTTGGGCAGGGCATCCTGGTACCCGGCCAGGCGCATGACCTCGCGCACGTCGTCTACAACGGTTTCGGGCGTGGTCTTAACGATGGCGACCTTACCCTTACCGGGGAAGTCTGGCATGATGAATGATCTCCTCTGAAAATAGCCGTCAGCTTTCAGCAGGTCAGCAAACAGCCAATGATGGCATGGGTAACGCTTCCGGATTTTGTGTTTTCTCTATACTAGTATAGCGGTCGTGGGGGCGATTGGCCAGAGTCGTCAGGTCGGCGGTGGATCGGTGGACTGTAATCCAGGTGGCTGTGCCTGAACGCTGTATGCTGGTAGTTACGGAACACTGGCCAGTGGTGGTCGTATCAGGAGCCTGACAAAGATGCGCAATCCAGGACGCTATATCGTAATGTTATTGTTCCTCGTCGTTGGAATGGCACAAGCCCCCGCTGGGTATGCTCAAGGCGATGGATGGCCGATTGTTCAGCAGTGCATTGAGAGCGTTCCATCTTCCCGGAGCCTGCGCGCTCAGTGGAACTTCGAAGGTGTGATTTTTTCCCTGACCAGGGATGGGGTGCGCGCGATTCGTGTCGATTTCCCTTCCTCGTATTTTGTCGCGTTGGACGATGGTACAGCGTTCGGCAGCGTGGGCGCATTTTCGCCTGATGGACGTTGGTTTGCCTATCCCGCTGGAAGCACGAGCTTTTGGGTAAACAGCGTTGGGGATAACGCCTATGGAGTAGACGAGATACGAGTGGTGAGTACCGATCCCAGGGCGATGATGTATCGTGTGCCCTGGAACGATTATGGGATTGGGCCAGCGGCGTGGTGGACGCTGCCCCGACCGGAATGGATTGATAATGACACGTTTGTTATCGCTGGTTCAATGGCGGGCGGCGGTGGCATCATCGATGCTTTCAACGCCGAGTTTTTGCCCTGGGACCGGTCAGCTTCTTTGACGTCATTGTCCCATTTTTCGCCTGACTACACACGAGCTATCCTCCAGGTACATGCAGAGGAAACCAGCGGAGTGTATGATGTCGATAGCGATACAACGCTTGCCAGCATCCCCTCAAGATCGGACACGGTCGCGTGGCTGCCTGATTCATCAGGATTTGTGATGGAAATCTGGCAGGATTC
>JAADYV010000164.1 GCA_010092855.1 Chloroflexota bacterium
CCTGGCGCATGGCGTGGATGTGCTCCGGCGTGGTGCCGCAGCAGCCACCAACCACACACGCCCCCGCATCCTGAAAAGCCAGCGCATAATCGCCAAAATAGTCCGGCGTAGCGGGGTACATCACGCGCCCACCGGCTAATTCTGGCCAGCCCGCATTGGGCACCACCGACAGCCAAGCGTCCGGCACCGCCGCGTGCATCAACTGCGTGATGCGCAGCAGTTGCGCCGGGCCGCCACTGCAGTTCACGCCGATCACGTCCGCGCCCGTATCATGCAGCGTGCGTGCCACCTGGGCCGGGGTATCGCCCAAGACTGTGCGATTGTCGCGCGTGAACGTCATCTGGGCGATGATCGGGATGTTCGGATTGTGGGTACGCGCCGCTTTGATCGCCTCGGTGATCTCACTTAGGTCGGTGAAGGTTTCGAACAGCAGCAAGTCGACTCCAGCGTTGACTAACGCGCTCACCTGGATGGTGAAGGCGTCGAAGGCTTCTTCTGGCTTCACACGGCCAAAGGGAGCCAGACGGACACCCAATGGCCCAACGGAACCGGCGACATAGACATCGTCGCGGAATGTGCTGTCGATCACGCGGCGCACCAGCTCAACACCGCGCCGGTTGATGTCCGCACATTCGTCCTCCAACCCGCATTCGGCCAGCTTATAGACGTTGGCGCTAAAGGTATTGGTTTCGATGATCTCCGCGCCCGCTTCGATGTATTCGCGGTGAATGTCGGCCACGGCTGCCGGGTCGGTAACGTTCAACAGGTCGAAACAGGTGTCCATCGGCAGACTCTGGCGCGCGTGCAACATCGTGCCCATCGCGCCATCCGCCAGGATCGTGCCCTGCGCCAGCCGTTCGCGGAATGGTAGCTTAGCCATTGTCATCATCCCTTATGCTTGTGTCAACTGCTCGGTGCGCGAAACGCCTACGCTGTAGTATTTCGCGTCCGGGTGATGCACCACAATCGCCGCTGTAGACTGCTCCGGCACCAGTTGGTACGCCGCCGTCAGGCTCATGCCCAGCTTTTCTTCCGCTGGCAGCAGCTTGAATAGCGTCACATGATCATCCAGGTCCGGGCAGGCGGGATAGCCCCAACTGTAGCGCAGTCCACGCTTGACCGGGATGCCGAGTTCGCGATTGATGTGGCGGTTCATGTAAGTGGCGGTTGCTTCGGCGGTCTGCACTGCCAGCCCATGAAAGTAGTAACCCTCGGTGTATTCGTCGGCAGCTTGCAGACGGTCGAATGTTTCGGTGGCACGTCCGCCGACCGTGACAATTTGCAGCGGGCATACGTCAACCTGTTCGCTGCCCAGCGGCGCGAAGTAGTCGGCCAGACACAGATAGTCGCCAAACGGTTGGCGCGGGAAGTGGAAACGCGCGATCTCGGCCAGCCGCTGGTCCTGCGTGTATGCATCAGGAGCAAAGATAACAACGTCGTCACCATCGCCCTGGGCCGGGAAATAACCATATACCGCCTGGGGCCGCAGTGTGTTCTCAGCGATAGCGGCTTTCTTCATCCGCTCCAGCCGGGCCTCGAATTCCGTTTCGAGCCGGTCCCATTCCTCATTGCGGGTATTCTTGGCACCCCAACTCAAGCGATACAGTTCTGGCTTGTGAATGAAAGGGAAAACTGAATCCACCGGAATATCGAGCACAGCGCGCGCACCCCAGAATGGTGGCTGCGGAATATCCGGCGCGGAGCCAACCGTCGAGCGCTGACCCTGCTGGCGGCGATCCCGCACTGGGGGCCGCTTTTTGTCCAGCTCGCGGTATGCGTCTTCAACGACCTCGTCCACCAACGCGGTCCTGCGCGGCGGGTCCACCAGGCGGTCCATCACGTCCAGCCCCTCAAAGGCATCTTTGCAGTAAAACACGCCCGGTCCGTAAGGTTCGCCGCTGTCGTCCAGGAACAGAATACGGCGGCCAAAAGCCCGGTTGATGGCCGCGCCACCGATCAAGACCGGGAATTCCAGCCCGCGCCGCGCCAGTTCGTTGACGATGAGCGGCATCTGCTTGGAGGTGCTGACCAGCAGTGCGCTCAAGCCGATAGCGTCGGCGTTGTGTTCGACCGCCGCGTCAATGATCACGTTGGCGGGGGTCTGTTTACCCAGGTCGTGCACGGTATAGCCGTTGTTGCTCAGGATGGTGCGCACCAGGTTCTTGCCAATGTCGTGCACATCGCCGTAGACTGTCGCCAGCACCACCGTGCCCTTGGTGGAGCCTTCCTGCCGCTCCATGAAGTTTTCCAGGTAGGCGACCGACTTCTTCATCACCTCGGCACTTTGCAACACAAACGGCAGAATCAGCTCGCCCGCGCCAAACTTGTCCCCAACTTCTTTCATGGCTGGCAGCAGCACTTCGTTCAGCACGCCGACCGCGTCCCGCCGCGTCAGGCAGTCATCGATCAGGGCTTCGACGCCTTCCTTCTTACGATGCACAATCTGCCAGTGCAGCGCTTCTTCGGGTGTCATGCCCTCGGTCGGATCAACCTGCGCATCTTCACTGATGGAAACATCGTGCTCCTCGAAATACTGGATGTAGTCCGTCAGCGCGTCCGGGTGCTCGTTGAAGATCAGGGCATTGGCCAGGCGGCGCTGGTCTTCGGGAATTTCAGCGTAGGGTGTGATGTGCGCCGGGTTGACAATCGCCATGTCCAGCCCCGCTTCGACAGCGTGATACAGGAACACGCTGTTGAGCACAGCGCGCGCGGGTTTGGTCAGCCCAAAGCTGAGGTTGCTTACACCCAGCGAAGTCAACACACCGGGCAGTTCGGTCTTGATCAGCTTGATGCCGTCCAGTGTCTCGATGGCGCTGTTGGCCATTTCGGGATCGCCGGTCGCCAGCGTGAAAGTCAGGTCGTCGAACAACAGGTCTTCCGGCGCGAGGCCATACTCAGTAACGGCGATATCGTAGATTTTTCGGGCCACTTCCAGCTTGCGCTGGGCTGTCTTGGCCATCCCTTCCTCGTCAATGGTCAGCGCGACCACTGCCGCCCCGTGCTTGAGCACAATCGGCAGCACGGCGTCAATGCGTTCGCGCCCGTTTTCCAGGTTGATGCTGTTGATCAGCCCGCGCCCTGGGTACAGGTCCAGCGCGGCCTCGATTACGTCCGGTTCGGTGCTGTCGATCATCAACGGAACATCCACGCTCATCGACAGCAGCTTGACCACCGTCTCCATCTGCGCACGCTCGTCGTCGCGCTCGGTCATCGCCACGCACACGTCCAGGATGTGCGCCCCGGCTTCGACCTGCTCCAGCGCCACCTGCAAAATGCCGTCGTAATCTTCTTCGAGCAGCAGGCGCTTGATCTTGCGGCTGCCCTGGCTGTTGACGCGCTCGCCGATCAGGGTAGGGGCCGGCATCTGGCGCAGCGCCATCGCGCGCATTCCGCTGGACGCCGCTGGTTCGGTTTGCGGTTGGCGGGCCAGCGGTTCGCGTTTGGCGGCTGGCTCGCCCTTCAC
>JAADYV010000013.1 GCA_010092855.1 Chloroflexota bacterium
GCCGTCGCCCACCAGGGTCGGGATATCCTGCACCAGCGTCCCGCCGAAAAACACGTTGATGAACTGCATTCCCCGGCAAATGCCATACACCGGCCAGTCACAGTCCAGCGCGTGTTGCAGCAGTTGGGCTTCGATGCTGTCCCGCTGGGGCGAGATGCGGGCAGTGGCGGGATGGGGGTCCTGGCCATAGCGCGCCGGGTCGATATCGCCGCCGCCGGTCAGGATCAGCCCGGTGACGCCCAACTGCTCGACATAGGCGCACGGGTCGGCGATGGCGCTGGGTACCAGCACCGGCGTCAGCCCGAACTTCTGGAGATACGGGATATAGTCATGCCACATGTAGTCGCGCATGACGTGTTTGCCATTTATGTTTTGAGGCAGCGCTACGTGCATGGGGCCAGGTCCTTATGATTGCGTGGGGGAATCACCGTGGTGGTGGGCTGCGAACGCCTGCAACTGCTCCAGTTGTGGCGGCTCAAGTTGGATGAAAGGCCGGGCCGTGCGGATCAGGTCCAGCGCCGTGTCGAGCGTGTAGCCCTGGGTGATGAGGTAAGCAGCGGCCAGTGTCGGCGCGCGCCCCACACCGCCCGCGCAGTGGATGTACACCTTCTCGCCCGCCGCGATCATTCGTCCGACGAAGTCCACGCCCTGGTCCAGGTGTGCCATTGAGGGCGCGGTTTCGTCGACGGTGGGCAGGTAGCAGTAATGTTCTAATGCCAGGCCGTGCGCCGCGTCGTCATATTCCCCGCGCAGGCTTATCCCGGCGCGGATTCCGGCCCGCTCCAACATCCGCTTGCCCGCCGGACCGTACTGCGGCCCAACGTACAACTGCGGCGTGACAGCGCTGTAGCGCAATGGCACCCGCCCGGTGAGTTTGGGCACCCCGCGCGCATACAGCCAAATCAACGTCGTGCGCAGGCCCTGGTTACGCAGCCGCGTCCGCACGATGCGGACGGCTTTTTGTGTGGCCTTGAGGGGTTTCACGCAGTCTCCTGACATACCCAGGGCACCCCAAGGAGTGCCCCTACAAGATCGTTTCGTCCGCAAGCCCGCTCCGCCTACCAAAGATCGGGCCAGTTATCCCGCCTTCAAGAGGGAACAGGGGTATCGGTGGGAGTGGGTTTGGACGAGCCGCGCGTCATAAACACGATGCCGCCCACCAGCGCATGGCCCCAGGTCAGCACGCGCATGATGATCGCGATCACGCCTGCCTCGGCGCTGCCCACGTCGGCCAGCCCCAGGAAAAACACGTAGGCCGATTCCTTGACGCCCAGCGACGCAATTGAAATCGGAATCAACTCGGCAACAGTCGCCAGCGCGATCATGGGCACAAAGGCCGCCACCTTGATCGGCTCGGTCACGGCGACCAGCACCAGATACGTGGCACCCATTGTCAGCGCATTGGCCAGCACCGAGAGCACGAACATCTGCCCCAGCACAGCCGGTCGCCCCAGATGGCCGGACAGCGTGCGCTGCACCTGGTCGACTTTGTCGGCGACCTTGCCCAGCTTAAAGCGCCGCAGCACGCCATTGATCGGTTGGATGAACCAGCCCTGACGCAGCACGACGATGCCGCTGATGCCCGCCAGCGTCATGGCGTGTACCAGCAGCAGAAACGGCAGCGGCACCACGTCCGGCTCCAACACAAGGGCACAGATGCTGCCCGCCATCGCAATCGCCAGCAGGCCCATGCCACGTTCGATCAACACGGACGAGGTCGAATCGACGGCGCGCCCGGTTTTGTTGGCGGTGTCAACCGCGCGCACCGCGTCCCCGCCGACAGAACTGGGCAGAATGGTGTTGAAGAACGCGCCTACGAAATAGGTACCCAGCAAGCGGCGGTAGGGAATGTCCAGGTGACTCTGCCGGACCAGCAGGCTCCAGCGGAAGGCTTTGACGCCGGTGCTAAGCAGCGTGAGACTCCAGGCCAGCGGAATCAGCGTCCAGTCGACGTCATCGAACTGGTGACGGTCTTGCCATACCAGCGAGACCACGAACGCCATCAGGCCTACGGCGATCACAATGCGCAGGCCCAACGGCAGGCTGCCGCGATAGCGCTTCAGCCCCGCGATCAAGGGATTTTCGTTGTCGGATTGTGTTTTGCTCATGTTTTCCGGTTGCTCGCAGCTATCTATGCCCAGCAACATAGAGGCGAATTATATCAGACTCGGACAACAACGCCAGTCCGAGCCTGATCTGGGTCGCTCATAGGTTCTGTCATCCTATACGCACAAGACCCGATTTTGGTGCTTGACAACCTCCAAAAACAGGCGCATGATGAACATCACAGGCGGAACTCGGCAGTGCACCAGACCCTTTTGTGGTAGGGGTTTTTTTATGCGTATGATGCGGCGGACTGACATCTCAACCGACACTGAGGTGGGAGCCAACGTCCACCATCTGGTAATGGACATTGCGTGGTTTGGGGTGGCGCTGCCTGCCACCGCGCGTTTCCTGGCGGTGTATGCTATCCGGTTAGATGCATCGGCCATGCTGGTCGGCTTGCTGACGGCGCTGCCCGCGATGGTGGCGCTGCTGGCGTCGTTGGTCGCCCGGTGGTATCGGCGGCAGTTCCCCGATGCTGCCCGTGCTGCATACTGGTCGGGATTTGGCTTCCGGTTCCTGTTTTTGCTTCCGGCGCTGACGCCCATTTTCCCCGCGCAGTGGCAGACCCTGTGGCTGCTGGCGGCGGTGTCGCTGCCCGCGTTTGCCCAGGGCCTGTCGAATATCATGTTTCTGGTGATGATGCGCGAGGCGGTGGGGAAGTCGCACCTAACGACGGTTGTCAGCCGCCGCTCGGTGTTGTTCAACCTGGCCTTCGGGATCAGCACGCTGGCGTGTGGCCTGTGGCTGTCAAACATCCGCTTTCCCGCCAACTATACGAGCATGTACGTGCTGGCGTTTGGTGCGTCACTGATCAGCCTGTGGCATGTCGGGCAAATTCGCGTGCTCAACCCCGAACCCCTCCCGCCAGCGGACCAGCCGGTGGTGCGCGCCTGGCGTGCGCCCGGCTTCCCGCACGTGATCTTCGTGGCGACCATGACGCACGTCGCGTTTTTCTGCCTGGCCCCGATTGTGACGCTGCTGTTGGTAGAAGACCTGGGCGCGGGCGAAGGCTTTATCTCTGTCTTTGCGCTGGTCGAGCTGCTGGCCGCCGCGCTGATGTCAGTCTTCACCAGCCGCATCGTGACCCGCATCGGCAGCCGGTGGACGGCAGCCATCGGCATGGTGGGCTGCGGGATCAGCGGCATCCTGATCGCGCTGTCGCCGTCCGCCGTGCTAACCCTGCCCGGCGCGGCGCTGTCGGGGGCCTGCTGGACGATGGCCGCCATCGCACAGTTCGCGTTTTTCAGCGAAAACACACCATCCGAAGCCGTGACGCGCTACACCACGTTCTACAACCAGCTTACCCAACTGGCGATCTTTATCGGGCCGCTGGTGGGCAGCCAGTTGGCGGGCGTCTTCGACCTGGCGACCGTCATGTTGATCGGGTCCGGACTGCGGTTGGTGGTCGGCACGCTGATTCCGGTGGACATCTTCAGTCCGCCGCGCCGCGCCCGTCGCCCGCACCGAGTTCGGCGACCAGCAGTGGGCGGGTGAGCCTACCCCGTGCCGCTGCGCAACATAGCCGCAA
>JAADYV010000165.1 GCA_010092855.1 Chloroflexota bacterium
CCATACTGGCGGCGGTAGTCCTCGCCCAGCAGCAACCGCAGGAACGAGTTGTCCTGGCGGCTGTGTGGTTCCCCGATCAGGCGCGCCTGGTCGCCGAAAACCAGCGGATCGAGGGTGGCCAGTTGAGAATAGCCTAGTTCGCGCCCCACCGGGATATCGGCCAGTGTGCCGTCAGTAGTATCCACCTGGACCAGTGTATTACTGCCGATGGGCTGCACATACATCGACTCCCCGCGCAGGCTGAACCACACATCAATCGGATCGGGTTCGCGCCGTTGGGAGGGGATCTCGGACAGGATCGGCAGGCTGGTGTCCGCCACATCCATTACTTGCAGGCGCTGCGACAGGCCGGTCAGCACCTTATCGTTGGGTCCCAACACGAACCCGTTGCGATAGTCGTAAAAGGGGTACAGCTCAATCGTGGCAGGCAGGGTGGAAAAGGTTTCGCCGCGCGCTGCCGGAAGGTCCCACAAATAGGGCAGCAAGGCGGTGTCGTTTTCGCTCTGGCGCAGCGCAGCGGGCGCAGGCGTCAGGGCGGTGATCATCAGCAGCGCGTCGTCGTCGGCAAACTGCAGGGGGCCGGGGATGCTCAGCGCTTCTTCCGGTTCGGCAGTGGCGCTCAGTTCGCCGGTCTGCGTATCCCACAATTCCACGCGGCGGTCAATGCCCAGCGCCAACCAGCGTCCATTGTGGCTGAAGCGGTAGATGCTGTAGGTGCCACTCTCGTATAGCACGTGCCGCACAGCGAAAGTGGCTGCATCAACCAGCACCAGCCGCCCGGCAGGATCAACCATCACCATCTGGTCATAGTTGGGATCGTACTGGATGCCGCGCGGACGCTCGCGCCCTAGCCGCTGCACGACTTCGAACGCAGGTGCTTCCGAATCGGGATCATCCTGACCCAACGCTACCCCAGCCAGCGCCAGGCCAACCATCGCCAGCAAACAACCCACGCATAAGACAACACGAGCTGATTTCATATAGATGGCTCCCCAAGAATTTGCTACTTCCTTAGGTCTATAACAAATGTCAAAATAACACAAATCGAACCGGCGTGATATAGTTCAAGAAAACAGCGTCAGGAGGGGAACAATGAAGCGTATATGGCTGGTTTTGGGGCTGCTGATCGTCCTGCTGCCCACATCTGCGGCGGCGCAGGGTCCCGACGACTGCCCTACGAATATCCTACTGGCCTTTGGCCGGGTGGGCGCTATCTGCCAGAACACCGCCGATGAGCAAGCCTGCCTGGGCAACGGCACGGCCAGCGCCACCTTCCAGGCCGGGGCGGACAGCGACCTCCGCTTCGACACGCCCGGCGATTTTGCCGGCGCCAACCAACTCCAGCAGATCAGCCTGGCATCAACGGATAGCTGGGACGTGACGCTGCTGCACGTCCGCGCGGACCTGGTCGAGACGGAGCAGCGCAGCGTGGCCTTGCTGCTGTTTGGCGCAGTCGAGATCGAAAACCTGATCCCACTCACACCAGAGATCATGGTGTCTGGCATTGGCACGGTGTTGATCCGCAGCGCGCCAGCCGACGATGCCGACATCCTCGCCGAACGGGGATTGCGCGACACCTTGATGGTCAACGGGCGCACCGCCGACAGCCAGTGGTTACGCCTGATCAACCCCGGTACCAATGACCTGGCGTGGATTTCGCGCAGCGTGGTCACGTCCGAGTCCGATTTCTACGCGCTCAGCGTGGTTGACGAAAACACGCCGTTTTACCGCCCCTTCCAGGTCTTTAATTTGCGCACCGGCACAGACGACGCCTGGTGCGATGAAGCGCCCCAAAGCGGCCTGCTCATCCAGACGCCCAACCCCCAACTGCCCGTGCTGCTAGAGATCAACGGCGTCACACTGCGCATGGCGGCCACCGCCTTCTTGCAAACGGAAGCGGACGGTACGCTGACGATCAACGTGCTGGATGGCGGCAGCGAGGTCGAGGTAGACGGCATGCAACGCTACGTGCCAGCGGGTGCGCGTTCCCAGGTGTACCCCGGTGAGGCTCCTGGCGCGCCGGAACCATATGACAGTACAGACCTGGTAGGGCTGCCGGTCAACAACCTTCCCACGCGCGTGACCATCCCCGATCCGCTGGAACAGGCAGAGATTGATGCCCTGGTCACCGCGTACTTCGAGCCGGAACCCGAACCGGAGCCGGATATCCCTGATGAAGCCGCCGAGAGCTGCCGCCGCGTGGTCAGCCGGAATGTGAGCCTGTGGGCCGGTCCGGGTACCTTCTATGAGGTCATCAACCCCATCTCGGTCGGCACGCGCGTCTACCCCGTGCTGCAAACCACCGATCCCGACGGAGCGGTATGGTGGCAGCTTCACACCGGCAACTGGATTCAGGCCAGCGCCGTCATCTCCACCGGGGAATGCGACCCGGTGCCGGTAGCTGACATTTTCCCCGCTCCGGCGACCAACTACCTGTCGTTGGAAACGTGCGAAACCAGCAATGGACCGCTGCGCACCGGCCAGCAAGTGACCATCGACTTTGTGCCGCCTGCCTTTGAGGGCCTGGAAGCCGCACAGCAAGCGCCTCAAATTGATCCAGGCCGGATCACGGTTGACAGCCAGGCGCTGCGGATGCAGGTCAGCGGGCCGATTGAGATCACCGAAGACCGCTACGTGCGCACGTTTTTCGCGACATGGACGGCCACGCCCGGGCCACACCGCATTGTCGGCAAACGCCTGTCGTACATGGTCATCTGCGACATGTCGGTGCCCGTCAGCCCATAGTGATCAATCGAGGGTTACACGCTGCCAGGGGATAAGTCAGAGATTTGCTTTGGCTTGTCGCCTGGTATTGTTTTCGCGGCTGGTATGCGCGTGCAACGGCGGCTTTGCATCTAACCCTGTTCCATCGCATACTTGGTTCAAGATCATTCTTTCCAGGAGACATGGTATGCAAGACTTAACGGGCCAGACCGTCAAAGGATACGAACTCCACGAACGCATCGGCGTTGGTGGTTTTGGGGCAGTGTATCGCGCCTTCCAGCCCCTGATCAAGCGGGATGTCGCCATGAAGATTATCCTGCCGGAACTCGCCAACCAACCAGACTTTATTCGCCGCTTTGAATACGAAGCGCAGCTTGTTGCCCGCCTGGAACATATTCATATCGTGCCGCTGTACGACTACTGGCGCGAGCCAACGGGGGCGTACCTGATCATGCGCTGGCTGCGCGGCGGCAGTTTGCGCAACCGCCTGCAACACGGCGCGCTGGACATTGAAACCGCCGTGCGCGTGACCAACCAGGTCGCTGCTGCCCTGGCATTGGCTCACCGGCGCGGCGTGGTTCACCGCGATATCAAACCCGACAACATCTTGTTCGATGACGAAGGTAATGCTTACCTGGCCGACTTCGGCATCGC
>JAADYV010000166.1 GCA_010092855.1 Chloroflexota bacterium
GTGAACCTGCGCAGCGGCCCATCCACCAGCGATGAGATTGCCGGGGTGCTGACCTACGACCAGGTCGTGATGGCAATCGGGATCAGCGAGGATGGCCAGTGGTTCCAGCTTGCGGATGGCTCGTGGGTCGCCAGTTGGGTGGTACGCAACGATGGCGAATGCGACAGCCTGACCGCTGGCGAAGCGCCTGCCGAACCGGAAGAACCCGCCCCGGCTGCGGAACCTGAGATGGCCGTGTCGCTGCCCGCCGGGTGGGAATCAGCGTTTGCCGCGTGCCCGGCGCTGATCGAAAGCGTGGGGCAGCTACCGGCACACATCGTGCTGGACCTGATGTACAGCCCCGATCCATGCGCCAGCGCGGAACTCCTGCTAGGCGAGCTGGTCTTCTCCACACCGTTTGTGGCCCTCTCCGGCGCACAGTTCGACGGAATGCTGGCCGAGTGCCCGACCCAGGCCGCCGCGCTGACGGCCTTCTTCGATGAGATGGCGGCTGTCAACCGTCCGCTGGCCGAACAACTACAAAACGCTGTGACCGTCGAAGACCGCTGCGAGTGGGGCCAGGCGGTGCTAGACCAGCGGATGCTGCCGCTGCCCGCCGATCTCGCCGCGATGCCCACGTCATACGGCCTGTTGATGTCGCCCCTGCGCGCCGACCCGCCCGCGTGGGCGTGGTCCGCTGCGGTGGAGTGTTATGACGGGCAAGGCGACTTCATGTACCACGTCGCCGATACGCTGGTCAACGTGGGCTTCAGCCAATCCATCCTGTCAGCGTATGGGTCCGACATGTGCAGCGCCGTTGGGTTGGTCACCTGGCTCAGTGATCTCAGCAGCCCGCGTTTCCCCCCCGGTGACCAGGCGCTGTATGACCGGCTGGTCAACGAGTGCGGCCTGAATCCATACAATCCACCGGAAGTCGAAGCCGATGGCGCTTTGCACCTGCTCTCGTTGGCCCGGCAACTGCTGGCCGATACTGAGGCAGTATCGCAGGACCCGAACCTTTGTGATGATCCGCGTGGTACGATTTATGAGTATGCGCCGCTGCGGGGCGTGGCCAGCTTCGATCCCAGCATCCCATGGA
Source organism: Chloroflexota bacterium (assembly GCA_010092855.1). Taxonomy (GTDB): domain Bacteria; phylum Chloroflexota; class Anaerolineae; order Aggregatilineales; family Aggregatilineaceae; genus TC-15. The sequence goes on from JAADYV010000166.1 coordinate 1,079, forward strand.
CCCTGCGGGACTGTCCCGATCTGGCCGAGCGCTTCCGCCAGGCCGGGCCCAGCCTGTGGGACATGTTGATCTACATGAGCGACTACTACACCAGGCCCGGTTACGAAAACCACTGTTCGACCGTATTTACGTACCTTGATGGGACGATTTCACTCTGGCCAAAGCCCCTGCCGGACTGCTGGGTTAATGTGGATCCATCGACGGTCACCAGCGAGTCGTTTGGTATCCAGTTGCCAGATGGCACGCTCATCACCGACGAAACGCCCTGGCACATCAAAATCGCCGTGTTGGAGCGCGAGGACGTGTGTGCGCCGCTCGATATCCCGGTCTATGAGCAAACTCTTGATCTGCCTGACTTGACGTGTTACCGGTTTCAGGCGCGTTTCGAACTTACCGGTGATGATCCAGCCCCGTATGCCAGCGCGCAGCTCGTCATGCGCTATGACGATGGCCGCGCGCCAACGGTCGAAACCGGCGTTTATCGCCAGGAAATCGGGTTTGCGAGCCTGTATGATGGCTATATCAGCGGCTACCCGGTGTACACCCTGGCCTTCAACGCGATAGTCCATGATCCGGCCCAACTGGCAGGAGCAACACTGGACTACGAGCTGTATTTGTCGCCGGGCGTTGAGCCTGCGGACGACGTCTATCTGATCGAAGAGCCAATGGGTGCAAATTGCCAGGGCATGGCGGAGACGCCGGCCTGTGCGTATGACGTGCCTGTCGTCGTTTATCCCCCGGATGGCGCCATCGTCACGGGCGACGTCCCGCTGCGGGTCAACACCGACCCATGTGCTTATACTACTGCATTTTTCGTCTCAGGGGACCCCGATGATGCCGATGCTTCCCCGGGGAACCTCCCCGGCCGCACTGGGTATGCTTACCGCTATGGTCCCTGGACCGATCCAGTCCAGGAGTATATCATTCCACAGGGTGATCTGGCCGATTGCTCCACGTACTACTGGCAGGTGACCAATCGCTCTGGTGGTGATGGCGGTGAACAGAGTACCGGCACGATGTCGTTCTACACCAACTTCAGCGGCAGCTGCACCGATGTTCCAAGCTGCACGGTGGCCGCCCCAACGCCCACCAGCCCGGTCAACAATGACCTGGTCGATGGCGTACCCGCACTCATGTGGCAGGATACCAGCGGCTGCGCGGCGACCGAATACGAAGTCGAAACATCCATCGATCCCAACTTCGCTTCCAACGTCATCCGCGACACGTCAAACAGCCTCAGCGTGGTCCCGAGCTGGCCGCCGGAAGTCAATAACCTGACCTGCACCCCCATCTACTGGCGCGTGCGCGGCTCGCGCGATGGCCAGACCAGCCTCTGGTCGGACACGCAGACGTTCGTGCTGAATCTGACCCCTGACTGTCTGCCCCCGGCTGCGGCGGCACCCCCAACGGATGACCTGGTGGCCCCCACTCTAGTGGCCCCCACCCTGGTGGGCCCCATCAACGACCAGGCAGCAACCACCACGTTGCCAACCCTGGAGTGGTCTTACACGGGTGGCATCGAGCCGGATGGCTTTTATATCAACGTGTATTCCGACGCCGCGCTGACCACCGCCGTGCAGACGACCGCCGTCATCGGGGGAGACGTCCGCTCGTGGATGCCCACCACGCCGCTGGACGCCTGCGCGACCTACTACTGGACGGTAACCGCCGGGGTCCAGGACACGGATAGTAGTATCATCACCGGGCCACCTTCGGCGGCGGGTTTGTTCAGTGTAGACTGCGCGGCCACCGCCACGCCCAGTACACCCACCGAGTCAAGCCCCGCAATGCGGCCCTTCGAGCCACTACCGGCCATGCGCCCCTTCGAGCCAATCCAGCCTCCATCGGCCACTACCATCCAGCCCGCCCCGCCCCAGGAAGTGATCTACCCCGGTTCGGCAGGGTATGGCAGTGTCGGACCGCCGCCCACCGCCGAACGCCAACCCGCAACGCCGGTCGTGGCTCTGACGGGTGGTAGCACGGCAGCAGCGGGCAGCGACAGTGGCGCATCGGCGAGCCTCTCGCCCGCCAGCGTCCTCAGCCCTGGCTTGCAGGCGTTCCTGATGGGCAGCGCCAGCCCTGCCGACATCTACTACCTGGTCAACGATGACCTGACGCAGCTCACCGACAGCCCCACCACCGACGACCGCTTCCCGATCCTGTCGCCTCAGGGTGATCTGCTGGCCTACCTGTCGATTGCCGAAGATGGGCGCACCGTTGTCAACGTGATGAGCCTGTCGCGGCGGCTGGTGGCCCCCATCTGGTCCAACAGCAGCACGCTGACCATCCTGCCGGCGGCTCCCGCCTGGTCCCCGGACGGGACCGCGCTGCTGCTGACCATGCAGGATACCGGCGGGGTGGTGGGTATCTACGCCCTTGATATGCGCTATGCGCCGGACATCGGCGAGCCGCAGCTACTGATCGCCGATGCGCAAGCGCCCGTCTATTCGCCCAATGGCCGTTTCATCGCCTTCGAGCGCACTATCGACGGCATGCCCTCGATTGTGGTTATGCTGGCCACCGGCGGCCAGGAAACCATCATCGACACCGGTCTGGCCTGCCAGTCGCCCACCTTCGGCGAGAACTCCATCGACCTGTTCTTCACCTGCCTGGAAAACGACCAGAGCAAGCTGTATCACTACGGGTTGAACGGGCTGAACATGGTGCCAGTGGCGCTGGATAATGTCTACAACCCGTCCAGCGGTCCTGGCAACGGCTACCTGGCTATTGACGATGGCGCAGTCGTCTACTTCGTTTCCGGCGATGGCAGCGAACTCGGCGAACTGGTGCAGTTGCCCGGCCTGAACATGACCCACGTCCGCTGGGCGTCGGCGGGCACCGAGTAGCAGACAGAAGTAGCAGACCACAACAATCAACGTCGTTCGCAGCGGGTGGCCTAACCAACCACCCGCTTTTTGGTGTACCCACCTGCTTTTTGGTGTACACTGGCAACGGAGTTTGATCACAGAATCGACCGAAACTAATCAAGGAGGACCGCATATGACATTCGTTCGTGCTGGTTTGATCGGGTTAATTGCGGTGGTGGCCCTCGCGGGTGGAGTCAACTGGGCGGCCCAGGCGCAGGACGAGATATCGTATGGCGACACGGTGCAGACGACGCTCCAACCAGACGTTGAATATGTTTGGACGTTTCAGGGAAGCGCGGGCGATCGCGTGATTATTGAGTTCACCACTGACGGGGAACACGTGTTGATCGACCTGCGCGACCCCGCCGGGTGGTCAATCGGGTGGCAGTGGGGTCATGCCGTTGGCGACGAGGAATATGGTTCGGTCAAGACCGGCGTGCGGCTGCCCGCAGATGGTCGCTATTCCATCAGCGTTGAGCATGTCTCGGCAGAGACAGCCGCCGATTTCACGATGACGGTGAACCGCGTCGCAGACATGGGGCTGCCGGTGGTGCAATATGATGAGGTAGTCGAGTTTAGACTGGCTCCCGATGAAACACGGTACTTCGTCGTCCAACCGGTGGCGGGCGATCTGGTGCAGGTTCGCTTGAGCGGGGTGGGCGATGTTGCAAACGAGTTGTATGTCGGCGGCGAGGCGGACCTGGGACAGGAGACATTGGAAGGCTGTTCTTACCCCATCAACGGCTTCAGCAGTGTTGACGGGCAGTCCATCACCTACCGTGAATGCCAGGTGATCTCGACCGGCAACGAGCTTGTGATTGCGGCTGAATTGATGAATGTGGGCGACAACAGCGCATCGCAGCCGGTGGCACTTGTCGTCGAACAGGTGCCGATGCAGCCCATTGAGTCCGGGATGACGGTCGAAGGCGAACTGCTGCCCGGCGCAGAACAGCACTTTACGTTCGACGGGGCGGCGGGCGAAACGGTGACGGTGCGGTTGGAAAGCGAGGCGTTTGTGCCCGAAGTGTTGGTTGAGAACGAATACGGCACTGGGTACGGCATGTTTGACGCTTCGTTCGGATCAGGTGAAAACACCGTCGCTGTGCTCGAAAACTTCGCAATTCCCGAAGCCGATTCCTTTACCCCCGCCCAGGCCACCTACCATATCGTGGTGCGCGAATCGGACTTCAGTGATCCGAAGGTGGGCGGCGCATTTTCGCTGACCTTCGAGCGAGTGCAATAACGTCCCGGTGCAAAGTGCAAACGAAAGGCGGTAGTGCGGCAGTTCGCTACCGCTTATTCAACCCCAAATATTGGGCGAGCCGGCTGTGCATTTGATGCTACAATAACGGTTGAGAAAGAGCACAACGTCATACTCTCCTCCCAGCATCCCAACCTTCCCCCTTCACCACATTATGTGTTTTTCTCATATCCAGTACATCCGCGTAGCACACAAAGGGGAATGACAAATGAAACACCGCATAGGTATCGTACTGCTCGTGCTGTTGCTTATTCCAATGGGCCTTATCGCGGCCCAGGGCGAGCAGGAAGTGAAACTGCTCGATGGAACGATTCTCACGCTGCCGGAGGGTTGGGACTATGAGGAAGATGAAGGCTTGTATACCTTCAGTCCGGGGGATAGCACATATATTCGGCTGATGCTGCCCGAAACCCTGGCGGAAACATACGACGCCACGCTTTCCGCCGAGGAGATGCTGATCACGATCTATGCCGACGCTTTTGAACAGGTACTCGACGAAGGTGCTCTCGACGTACAGGAAGACGGTGTTGAATACGTCTTCGAAGATGACGACCGCATGGGCATCGCGTTGGTGCTGGAGCGCAACGACGGCATGATGTTCGTCGATTTCTATGCCCCCGTCGATGATTTCGAATCCGTACAGCAGGTCGTGCCCGAGTTGCTGTCGCCGTTGATGGACAGCAGCATGGCAGGAGCTCCCCAACCATGCTACGTCAGCACCGATCTGGATTACGGCGCGCCGCTGCGCGTGGGGCCCGGCACCAATCGCGGCCAGTTTACTTCGCTGATGCCCGCCGATGGCCAGGTGCTGGTGATCGGGAGAACGGAGGCCAATGACGGCAGCTTGTGGTGGCGCGTGGAAGAAGACGAACCCAATGCCAATGAGCTCTGGGTTGCCGACGCCAATGTGACGACGACCGGAGACTGTGACCAGATTGGTGATACCGTCGCCCCGCCAATCGTTTTTGCCGAGCCTAGCGCACCCGCTCCCAGCGGCAGCACGGGCGAGACTCAACCCGAGGCAGAACCGGCTGATGTTTCCACCGACGCCAGCCAGGTTCCGGCGGCAGGACGCTGGAACCTGACAATCGGAAGCGAAATGCTGCTGAGCTGTGAAGGCGGGGAGACCGAGCGTATGCCGGCCCCCGTTGACAGCGGTATCGTGCTGTTTACCGTTTCCGCGGGCGGCGAGGTGGTCTCCATGACAGACGCCTCAGTCACCATTGTCTTCAACCACGGCGGAGATGGGTACTATGTCGGGAATCTTCCGGAGCCGCTTTATCCCAACATGTTTGCCTTCATTTCGCTCTACGTTACTGCGCCAACCCAGATGCGGGGAGAGCTTGCGGTGGGTTTCACCGATATTCCCTGTTCCGGGACGGTGATGCTCAGCTTCGCGTATCTGGGTTAGGTCGTGTTGGCATTTTCGCCTGAGGGCGGCGACCTCCCGGTGTCAGATATCCACACTGCCTACTTGCTGGCTTGCCGGGAGAGTCCTCACCACGCGGTCCCAGGTCGACGGCCTGGGACCCGTTTTTTGCCTACGACAAGTCGTGTGCCAGTTGGTCCTCCTCCACATTTGAAAGAAACTGTCGGGGCGTTCGGCGGCACGAACACGAAAGGACCACCAAAAGCTGGCGAACAGCAGGCACGTCGTGTCTGCGCTTGTGCGCGCCAGAGACGGGGTTCTGATGGTGCCCCAGCCAGAAAGGACGGTTTATACCAGTTCATTCCCGGCACGGGGGGAGACCAGGCCGGTGAGCAGGCGTGGCGAGGGTCCAGGCAAAAAGCCGCCCGGTGGAAGGGGCAGCTCTCTAGCCAAGTGTCTATGTGGGGCAGAATCCGGTCGTAGGCCGAGGTCGGGCTATCGGTCGTAAGTGACGGTATACAGGGGTAGCGCAGAAGGCCAGCGCCACCTGGCGGACTAGCAGCGCTCGTTATCGCGCCGAATCCGATCCGACATGGTCTGCATTACGAACAGGGCAAAGACCGGATTGGTCTGTACACGGAACTCAAAAGCATACCGGTCGATAGGAATTAGCTTGCAATCGGTTACGGCGACGACGCTGGCGCTGCGGGATGACTTGTCGATCAGGGCCATTTCTCCGAAGATACCACCGGATTCGACCGTCTCGAGCACCTTATCCCCATGGACGACTTCTACTACGCCCTCATGAACACCGTACATCACGTCGACTGGATCGCCCTGGTGGAAGACGGTTTCTCCGGCGGCGACAGTGACTGCGTTTTCAGGAGCCTCACGGAAAAAGTTCACTTCGATTTTAGAGGACATGGACAGATACCCCTCACATCTATAAAAAGATGTGCATGAACATATCATATTTCAGAAATTTATGCAAAATTTTTTTAAAATAACCAGCACTGCCGCGCAGTACACCACCAGCCAGCACGCTCACGGCCAACTACTGGTGTGCGTCTGACACTGACGACGATTCCACGATTCAGGCCATAAGGGATATGATCATCGTGAGCCTGACCACCCAGACCGCATCCTGTTCGACCGCGCTGGGATGTGTCGCCGGGTGCGTCCGGCCCACACCACATCGCGTCAGCCCTGCATATTGGTGGCGCGCTGGACACTTGAAATCATCTGGTACACCTGAAGGAGCACTTCATGCAATACACCTACGCAGACATCGCCAAAATGATCGATCATTCCCTCCTTAACCCGACCATCACCATTCCGGAGCTGGAACGAGGGGTGCAAATTGCCATCGACTACGACGTCGCCAGCGTGTGTATCATGCCCTACTACGCACGCCGCTGCGCCGAAGTCCTGGCAGGCAGCACGGTCCACCCCAGCACCACCATCGGCTTTCCGCACGGCGTGCACACCACCACCGTCAAAGTGCGCGAAGCGGAGCAGGCACTGGACGATGGCTGCCTGGAACTGGACATGGTGGCCAA
>JAADYV010000167.1 GCA_010092855.1 Chloroflexota bacterium
AGCGACGTAGATCGGACCGGGATCACGGAGGTGACCAACGCCGAAGCGCAGGCTGCCCTTGCCGCTGGGGAACACATCAAGTTGTTGTGCGAGGCTGTACGCGAAGGCGACACCGTGCGCGCCAGTGTGCGCCCGACGCGGCTGCCCGCCAGCAACCCATTGGCCCAGGTGCGGCAGACCAGCAGCGCGGTCACCTTCGAAACCGATACGCTGCACCACCTGACCGTGATCGAGGGCGACACCGACCCCACCACGACGGCCTTCGGGATGCTGGTGGACATGATAAATATTGCGCGGGGACGTTTCCACTAGCGGCATCACGGTCTGTATTGGCCGCCAGTTGCGACGGAGCTACTTACCATTTGTGGATTAGGACGGTGCCAGATGAATACCAGTGACCAGGTGCGGGTCAATCAGCTTACATCACCTTACAGTCCATTTGATGCCCCCCAGCTTCCGTTGGACTTCAGTGATTACCTTTCCCTGTTGTGGCGTATCGACCGCCACGCCGACCAGCCGAACCTGGTCCGCTACTACCTGCGGTGTGCGCGCGCGCTGGCATCGGCGTTCGAGTTTGACAATCGCAGCCTGGGGCGGATGGTGCGCACCACTGAGCCGGGGCTGCTGTATGCCACGCTAAGCAATGTGCCCTTTCGGGAAACCGGGCGTTTGATGGACGCTGCCGCCCGGAAGTCCGCCATCGATCAGCTCGTCCGACTGCGGGCCGACGTGTTGGCCATCGGCGCATACCAGCACGATTGGGTGGTCGGCTGGCCAGGCAGCGGCATTCTGGACCCGGAGTTGCGCGAGCGCATCTTTGCTACCCTGTTCACAGCACTGCGCAGCCAATACAGCCATTTCGGGCGGTTGCTGCTGGTAATCGATATCGTGTTGCAGGAACTGCTGATGGGAACGCGCCGATTGGCGGATTATTCGCTTGGAATCCTGATCGACCACTACGACTATCCCGACCCCGAAGACCCGGAAGTGCGCGACTTGTACCGGGGTGACGCGCTCGATTGGTAGGTCAGCCCAGGTTTTGATAGAGATACAGAACCGGCTCAGGACCGTGGCCCAGGTCCAACTCGATCACACGCCCGTCCACGAATCCGAGGCGACGATAAAGCGCCAGCGCGCGCGGGTTGGAGAGCGCCACACCGATTTCCAGCGTCTGGACGTTGAGGTGGGCGGCATACTGCGCGAGGTACGCGATGATCCGGCTCCCAATGCCCTGGCTGCGAAAATCTGGACTGACGATCAAGTCGCTGATCTCTGCCGCGCGAGGCCACAGCGTAAGCATACCAAACCCGCACAGCGCGCCCATACACAGCGCCACCACGCCCACCCCCCGGCGATTCTGGGTCAATTTGTGGGTGCGCTGCAAAAACTCCAGAACGTCCTCGCACGAACGCTCTGGCCAGCAGTGTTGGTTGAGGATCACTGCATCCGCCAATCGTACCGGGCGAATCGTCACCGTCGCATCTGTTGTATTTGCTGTACCGGCTGTATCTGCCATCATCTGCACCTAACCTGACAGGAAAAACTGCTATGTCTCAAAATACCTACACCATCTACATCCGCACCGGCGACGACTCGCTCGCCGGGACCGACAGCAATGTTTTTATGCAGCTGTTTGGCACCGAAGGCCAAACGGATGAAATCCACTTGCCAGCCCGCGACTTGTTTTCATTCGAAACTGGCGGCACCGACAAGTATATTCTGGAAGTGCCCGACATCGGCGACCTGACGCGCTGCTGCCTGCGCCAGGATGCCAGCGAAACCGGGCCATCATCCGGGTGGCAGGTCAAAGATGTACGAATTGAGGACGACGAAACGGATCGCACGTGGACCTTCACTTTCAACTGCTGGCTGGGGCTGGAGGAAGCAGGCACTCTCAGCGCGTGCGCCGAGCTGTAACCGCGATGGTCGGCGGCGTATCCCTCATGGGGCCGGGGCTTCCCGCCGGGCGCGACACTTTGCGCGAAAGCGCATTTTTAGATAAGCTGTCTGTCGCCTTGGGGGAAACAGCAGTTTGTTTTCGACGCACGAAGGAGAGCCTGTTACCATGACCGGGCACCACCGTTGGTATGTGATTAGCCTGATTATTTTAATGTTCTCTGCGGTAGCATGCAATCTTTCTACCCGGTCATCGAACGATGATCAGGCAAGCGATACCCAGGAGCAGCCGTTAGTATGGTTGATAGCACCAGCCCCTAACAGCGCTTTTCTGGAAGGCACCGACATATACCTGCACGCCATCGCCCAGGACGACACCAGAGGTGTTGGTTATATTGAGTTCGCCGTAAACAGCCAGGTCAAGGGTCGGGTAGATGCTGCGGAGGGAGGCCAGCCCTTCCTGGATGCCACCATCCCCTGGACCGTGGCTGGCGGTGTCGACCGGCGGGAGGTATCGGCTACAGCTTACAGCCCGGATGGACAACAATTGGGCAGCGTGGAAGGGGTAGGGGTTACAATTGTTCCTGCCGAGTCTGCGCAACCGGTGCGGTTGCTAGCCCCGGTCAATGGTAGCGTCTTTGCCCAGGGCACCGAGGTTCAGTTCCATGCCTTTGCGGTGGACCCGGACCCTGACAGAAGAGTGGATCGCGTCGAGTTTCGGTTAGATGATAATCCTCCCCTGGCGGCCCCAATCACGATTCAAAGGGATGACCTGGCGACATATGTCACATCCTGGCCATCAGGCACGCCCCAAACGCACCGGATCATCGTGCAGGCATTTCGCGCCGACGGCACGCTTATTGGCCAGGACGAAGCGACGTTTGCGGTAAGTGACAACCCGTTGGCTTCAGTCTCGGCTGAGATGACCAGCCTGGAAGCCGATCAGGCCGGGCAAACGGTCGAGCTGCCAGACAGCGCCCCTACCCTGGGCGCGGCAGATCAACCACAGACCGCACCCACCGTGCCGAGCGGACCGCGGGGCGTGGTCACCGCTGAGACGGGCGCCAATGTGCGCAGTGGCCCGGACGATATTCAATACCCTATCGTTGATCGCCTTCAGTTTGGTCAGGAAGTCACTATCACGGGCCGCGGCACAGACAATTCCGGGGGCAACTGGTGGACCGTCGAGTATGAAACCAGCAACGGGGCACTGGCCAGCGGCTGGGTCTACGCCGGGCTGATAACGCTGAATGAGGGGGATGGTAGCGACGTTCCGCTGGCAACACCTACCTCACAGTGACAAAGCTACACGCAGCAACCTAAAATTGGTACCCGATACCATCCCCCAGCAGCGCCGGATCAATCGGAGCCTGGGGGATGATGACCAACAAGTCCGGGGCGACACGGTGCACAGTAAACGGCACACCAGACGCGGCAAAAGCGGCTTCAAACGGCGTAGCCGTCTGTCCTGGCAAGACAACCTCCACAAACGCGACTCGCTCCGCTGCGGCGATTTCCAGCGGCACATCGGGAAACCGCACAATCCCTCCCGCCCCATAGATGTCGTACCAGTCGGCGGCCAGAATGCGCTCCTCCGTCTCGAACATCAACACATGCGCCACCCCCACGTCGCTCCAGACGTGCGGAATGCCCTCCTGGTCCAGCAGGTCGATCAGTGGCTGGAGAC
>JAADYV010000168.1 GCA_010092855.1 Chloroflexota bacterium
CAGTCGCGTATCTTCGGTGGTTATGACAACATCATTCACCGCCGCCCCCACCTGGGACGCTGGATTCGCAACACGCTGTACCTGCTGGAACGCACCCCCTTCCGGTTCTTTGGCCTGTCCCACCTGCTTGTCATTGAAAAACGGCTCCGCACACCAACCAGTAAATTGCCCCCCAGCGCTAGTTGAAAAAGTCACAGATTGGCCTAAACTTATGATTGTATGCCCGGTGCATTTGATGTACCATGCTTAATACCATCGCACACGCAAAGAAAGGATTTTCGTTTATGTTCAGCAGACGTTGGTTTATGTTTTTCATAGTATTGTTGCTGATAGTGCCTCTGGCGCTGGCAGCTTGTGGTAATGATGACGACGATGATGATAGCGAAAATGGTAACGGCGATCCAGCCCCCACTCCCCTTCCCGAGGAATCGTCAATTTTCGAAACCGGTGGCACGATTGAGTTCAACGAATTGTCCGTTGTGTTCGATGCAGCAGACTGGTACTACAGCACCGATGAAGAAGCGCGCGCGATCAACATGGCTACAAAAGAAAGCCTGATCAGCGCAGATGAGCCAACGCTGGGTGAAGCCCAGATTGAAATCACCTACCTGCTCAGTTCGGAGATGGACGAGGAAACCACCGCGCTGGATATTGCAGGCCAACTCGACCAATACCTCGCTGACAAGGGGCTGGAATACGATCCAGCGACCGCCTGGAACGTAGAACTCGGCGAGGCTACTGCCTATGCTACCACCGCTAACATCAAAGAAGAAATCGAGGACGAAGACGACGAGGAGGAACCATTCCTCAACGGTGTCGCGTATGCACTCGAATACGATGCCGGGGTGGTGTTCTTTGTCTTTCAGGAATTCAGGGAACCGACCGGTCCCCAAGACAATATGACGACAGCCAACCAGCTTCCGACTTTTATCACCCTGAGCGCTGCGCCAGCAGAAGAGGCCAGCACCGACGAAGCAGCAAGTGATTCTGAGGCGGACGAGAGCAGCAGTGATAGCAGCAGTGACAACGGTGAATAGTCGTCGTCGGTAGCGCACCACTTCTCAAAAATAATTTCCCCCTTGGGCGTCAATTCCCTCTCGTTTACCCGGACGAGAGGGTTTTTTGTGCCACTGTACCACTGCGCCACGCCCCTAGAATAATAGATCCCCCTCTCATGCAAACAGGCCAGAGAGGGGGTATTGTGCTCAGGTGCGTGGCTATCCCAACGGATCGGTCGAGTGCACCAGCTTGAGGCCGCGCTCAGCATATTCGGCCAACGTCTGGTTTGCGATGGCGTCGAAATCGACCTCCGGGTGCGCCACCGACGACATGCAGTCCACCAACACCCGCCACTTGGCCATCTGCTCCGGTTGATCACTAAAGTGATTGACCATCGAGGTCAGTGTTTCCAGCACGCAGTGACTCTTTGCCTGCCCCGCGATGTAAACTAGGTCGTATCCTGCGATCATGTCCAGGAACGCGGTGTTCAGGCTGCCCTGGGGATGGTCCGGCACCTTGACCTCAGGTTCCAGCAGGGAGTAATGCTCGGTTTTGGGAATGGTGCCCTTGATCTCGAAAATGGGCTGCACCTGGCGCGCGGCAGCATGGTAAGCGATGGCCTCATACAGCGACGGCGTAATGGCATGACCTGGCGTGCCGATCAGGGTATGGAACGGCCAGATCATGAGCACTTTCTTGGCCTGCTCCTCGAGCCGGTGTACGTATTGCACTGACCAGTCGGTTTCATACACAGGCCGCCACCGGCCCGCTTCTACCTCCGCTGCCGTGATCTGGGTAAATGGAACCGGCGGGTGGCCCTGGGCGTCTACCCACCAGGTCGGGCTGAAGATTTGCACCGGGTAGTGGCTGTCCAACGATGACGCCACCGTCGTCACTGCCGCGCCGTGCCGGTACAACCATTCCACGGTGCGGCGCGTATCGTCAACTGCGCCGGGCACACTCAACGCGCCGTCTTGGTGTATGAAATCCACCTGGGGATCGACAAGCAGCAGGATGATCCGGCGGGTATCCTCAGTAGCAGGAGCCCAACCAGCGGCCTGCCCGGATGCAATGGCGGCTGGCATCTGGGGAGCAAACAACGTTCCGACTTGCTCTGGACGGTAAAAATCGGGTAAGTTAGTCATATGTTATCCTCCAATGTTTAGTCGAGGCTAAAACACGCCTACATGGATAGGTTTCGCGCCAGCTATCCCAACTCGCCAGGCCGGGTGGCTTTGTCTCAGCCAGGCCGTGCCTTGCGACTGGTCATTTTCGATGCGCTGTTGGCCACGATCACGCTCCTGGCTGCACTGATGCTCGACTCAGAAGCACTGTCTGACGGGTGGGTGTCGCTCTTTCTCATTAGCATGTTCAGCGCTCTGAGTGTGTTTGGTCTCCGGTTTTCGCAGCGCATCAGCGTAGATTTTACAGCGTTTATCCCCCTATCAGCGCTATTGCTGCTGGATTATACCGGGGCGGTGGTCATAGTTGCCATTGGGACATTCCTGGCGCTGAGCATACGCGCAGGCGGTGCAACACGATTCGGACAGACCATCACCCCACGCATCTTCGTGGAGGAGTTTTTCGCTTGCGTGGGCAGTTATGGACCGATCAGCCTGTTGGCTGTCGGGATGTTCACTCTGTTGGACGTTGAGCTGCCTATCAATGAGTTGGAGATTGTACACCTGGTGCCACTGCTCATCGTGCTGCCCGGTTACGCACTGGCGCTGCAGATGCTGCACCTTGTTCGCCAATGGCTGCACAATCCGGCTTCCTGGACACAAGTCACGCCCCAGCCCACCCTGGCCGCGTTCGCGCGGCAACTGCTCCCGCTGCCGCTAGCCGTGCTGTTGTTGATCGCGCGCCAGCCGGACCCCGTGGTTCATCTTCTGATTGTCGCCGCAGCCATCACCGGGGGCATTGTGTTGATCCAGTACACTTCGCACGCACGCCGGGTGCTCGAACGGCGGCTGGATGAACTCACCACGTTAAACCGCATCGGACAGGCGATCACGGCCAACCTGTCGCTGGACGACCTGCTGCAAACGATCTACGAACAGGTCCAAAAATCGCGCGAAGTCACGGTGTTTTATATTGCGCTTTACGACAACACCACCAGCCAGATTTCGTTCCCGTTCGTTATCCAGGATGGGGAACGGTTAACCTGGCCCGCGCGCGCGCCACGCACTGGCCTGACCGAGTACGTGATCCGCACCCGCGAGCCACTTCTGCTGCCCGACCAGGCACTGGAGCGCATGACCGCACGGGGCATAGAACTGATTGGCACGCCACCGGTTTGTTATGTTGGGGTGCCAATGTTGATGGGCGACAGGGTACTGGGCGTGATCGCGCTGCAACACATGGAAGGCGAACATGTTTATGGCCCGGCGGACGTCGAACTGCTCTCTACCGTGGCGGCCCAGGCTGCCAGCGCCGTGCAGAATGCGCTCACCTACAGCCAAACCGACGCCACACTGCGCGACCGGGTAATCGAGCTATCGGCCATTGAAGTGGTTTCGCGGCGCATGGCAATGACGTTCGATTTCGAGGACATCATCAATGACGTGCTGGCGGCGGCCATGTCCACGATGGATGCCGCCATTGGAAGCTGTGCATTAGTCACCGAAGATGATGCGTTTGTACTGGTGGCACATCTCGACGCACATGGGACACCATTCGAGTCGTCGTTCAAAGGCAGCATCAACAGCCAGGGCATCATCGGGCGCACGCTGCGCACCCAACAAACGGTGATCGTGGCCGACACAACCCAAGACCCGGACTACATCAGCCTGGTCGATGGTATGCGTTCCGAACTCTGCGTGCCGATCATGCGCGAAGACCGGGCTATCGGCGTGCTCAATTTCGAAGATCCCCGGGTCAGTGCCTTCAATGAATCGCACATTCGTTTTGTCAATACACTGGCCGAACACGCCGCCATCGCCATTGAGAACGCCCGGTTGTTTCATGATCGCCGCCGCCAGATCGAAACCCTGACCAGCCTGCGCGCGCTCTCGCTACACCTGCTGGCCGCGCTGCATTTGCAACCAGCCGTCGATGCCATCGTCGCCCATGCCTACGAAATCGCTCACGCCCGGTATGTCCGGCTGTACCTGCCCGACGCCGCCAACGACACTCTATATGCGGCTTCGCATTACACTGTCGCCGGGTTTTCGACTGCAGCATTATTCCCCCCCAGCGAACACGTCCGACAGGTAGCCGAGACCGGGCAGGCCTATCATTCTCTGGATGTGCAGGCGCTGTCCGTGTACCGGGCGCTGACGCCGGTGCCGGATTTCGAGGCGACTGTTTGTATTCCACTGCGCCGCGCCCAACACGTATTGGGTGTGCTAGAGATTGCGTTTTCCGATCCGCGTTACTATACCGTCATCGAAATCCAGGCGCTGGAGGTACTGGCAAACCAGGCTGCCGTTGCTATCGAAAACACGCGCCTGTATGAAGTAGTCCAGGCCGGGCGCGATCAACTGCAGGCCACATTGAACTCTACCCACGAAGCGATGCTGTTGTTCGATATGCATGGGCGATTGCTGCGCGCCAATTCGGCGGCAGAAACCATGCTTGGGCAGTCCTTGCAGCCATTTCTGGGGCAGAGTTTTGGGCGCTGGGTGCGCCGCACTGCCTCCGCCCGCGTCCAGGAACTGACCGGCCACACGCCGCAGCAGTTGCGCCAATACTTGCAGGACGTGATGGATGATCCTTCCCAAACCACTCGCCGCCAGTTTCAGCAGGTGCGCGGGGAGGAAGTGCACTACATCGACGAGATTGGCACCCCAGTGCGGGACCAGGACGGCGCGGCAGCAGGTTGGCTGCTGGTCTGGCGCGATATCACGGAGGAGCACGAACTCGACAAGCTGCGCAACGAACTGAGCAGCATGATCGTGCATGATCTGCGCAGCCCACTTACCGCCGTGATCAGCAGCCTGACGATGTTTGAAGACTTGTTGCAAGACGAAGAAACAGACATCGCGCTGTTTGACGAAGTGTTGCAGATCGCGCAAAACAGCGCCTACAACATGCTCAACCTGGTGCAGTCGCTGCTGGACGTGGCCCGGTTGGAACAAAACCGCATGATCCTTGACTGCGAAAGCCTGTCTCTGACCGACTCGATCCAGATTGCCGCCGAAACGATCTTCAGCCTGGCCACCCGCGCTAACATCGACGTCCACATCGACATCCCGGACGATCTGCCGCCGGTATGGATTGACGATGAAAAGATTCAGCGCGTCTTAAGCAACCTGCTGGATAATGCGCTGCGCCACACGCCCACGAACGGCTACATTCGCGTACACGCCGCACCGCACGCCAGTGATGAAGCGGTGCTGGTGTGCATCACCGACACCGGTCCCGGCATTCCGCCAGAGGCGCGCCACCGCATCTTCGACAAATTCGCCCAGCTTGACCAGCAAGCGCTGCGCGGCCACAAGGGAACCGGCCTGGGATTGACCTTCTGCAAATTGGCAGTCGAGGCGCATGGCGGGGCAATCTGGGTCGATGAAGGGGCAGAAGGTGGCGCGGCGTTTTGCTTCACGCTGCCAGTCACCTCCTCCGGTGAGAGAATCCCACCCCACCATGCGTGATGTTGCCGCAATGATGTTCCCCCGATCCGGCGATAGGGTGTAGAATGTAGAAAAATGAAAAAGCTACCAGCAGGAGTTGGTGCGTTAATGAATCGGCGTATTAGAATGCTCATGTTGCCCTGGGGGCTAGGACTACTCACGCTAGTGGTCCTGCTCGCCGATATTCCCAGCTTTGACAAGATCGATACGCTGCTGTGGCTGTTGTTTGCGGCGCTGGTCGGCTTGATGTTGAACCTGAGCGCTACTTTGGACGAAGTACTCATCTCGCCCGCACCGACTGCTGCGCTGATGACGTATCTCACCATTGGCGAAGGAGAAAAGGCACCTGCTGCCTTGTGGAGTGTGGCGCTGGGTGCGCTGACAGGCAATCTGATCTGGCTGGCGCGCAACCTGCCGCAGCACAGCTCGACATCCGATTACACCCGCGCTGTGCGCAGTGCTACCATCAGCACCGCCCAGTTGACCATTGGCCTGTTTTGCAGCGGGTGGGCTTACCGGCAGTTTGGCGGACGGCTGCCGCTCGACCAGTTGGAAAGCGCTGACGTGCTGGCCCTGGCAGCTTTTGTGTTGATCTACCTGGCCATCTACCTGAGCATTTTGCTGCTGGAATCCTACCTGTACCGCCTGCAAACCCCGCGCACCGTTGCCCGGAACTGGCAGAGCCTGGTGGGTATCGCACTACTGCCAGTGCCATTTGGCGTGGTAGGAGCCACCGCCTACCACGAACTGTCGTCGCTGGCGTTTGCGGTGTTGATCGGCGGATTGCTGATTATCGTGACGGGGGTGCGCCAGTTTAGCCAGGCACAGGCCCGGTCACACCAGCAGGTCCTCGAACTCTCGGCGCTCTCCGCTGTCAGCCGCGCCATGCACACCAACCTGGACCTCAATGCGCTGCTGGACCTGGTGTACCAGCAGGTCGCCAATCTGCTTAACGTCAATACCTTCACCGTGGCGCTCGTCGATCCTAACCGCAACACGATCTATTTTCCACTTAATGTGCGAAACCACCAGCACGTTCCGCTGGAGCCGCGCGAAGTACAAAACGGCTTGCTGGAATGGGTGATCCGCACCAAAAGCCCGCTGCTGCTGCCAGACAAAGTTGCGCGCCGTGCAGAGGAGATGGGCGTGGATTCCCCGGATGCTGCCATCTATTCATGGATGGGCGTGCCGCTGGTGGCCCCTGACCGCGTGCTGGGCTGCATGGCGATCCATGCCACCCGGCCAGAGCAGCATTTCACCGCTGCTGATTTGCAGCTCCTGACTAATATTGCGGCCCAGACCGGAATCACCATCGACAACGCTCAACTCTATGGCCAGGCTCGTGACCGCGCCGTTCAACTGGCCACGCTCAACAACATTTCGGTTATCTTGAGCGGCACGCTGGACGTGGAGCAGATTCTGGAACTGGCCGGTTCATCGGCGGTGGCTGTTGCTAGTTGCGACGGAGTCGCGTTGTACTTGTGGGATGTGGGTGAGCGCCGCAAACTGCTGTTAGCGCGCCACAATGGGCTGAGTGACCGTTTTGCGTCCGCTGCTCCCATGCCGCTGTTGCTGGATATTGACGATCTGCAGCGCCGCCGCCAACCGGTGATCGTCACCGATGTGCACGGCGACCAACGCACCCACGATCTCCAGTCCCTGATGGATCACGAAAACAAGCGCGCCTGGATCGAGTTCCTGCTGCGCAAGGGCGAAGACCTGCTCGGTATCCTTGTCTTTTTCTACAACGAGTCGCGCA
>JAADYV010000169.1 GCA_010092855.1 Chloroflexota bacterium
GTCCAGTTCTGGCAGCACTTTGAGAATGTTGGCCATCGCGCTGGTGCCCTGCACGATGAGCGTGCCGCCCTTCGGCTGGCCGGGAGTGTAGTCGCGCACGATGTACGCGCCTTTTGCCGCCGCGAAATGCGAGGGCACACCCAGCGCCGCGCGGTCCGGAATCTCGACCGGGGGCCGGGTCAGGTGCAGCGCCACAATCGGCACCGGCTGTTTGAGCGCCGCGCCCAACAGCACCGGCACCTCGTTGTATTCCCAGGGGTGCAGGTTGATGACCATGCCGTCGGGGAAGAGCTGCGTCACGCCCGGCGAGAAGATGCCAAAGTGGGTGCGGCTGTCGTCGGCGGTTTCTGGCCCGGAGTGTCCGGCCACCCAGATCACCTTGCCGACCTTGAGTTCGCCGTCCTGCGCGATCTGGCTGAACAGGCGGAACATGCCATACTTCAGATACGAGAACGAGCCATAGGTCGAGCACGCGCCCCACAAGCCGTCGAAGTCCTCTTCCGGGTTGGCGGCGAAATTGACGGACGCCATGCCGACCGCGATGCCGGCATTGGTGAACTCGGTGATCTCCTGCGGCAGCATGGTGCCTTCCGGGCCGCCGCAGCGTTCGTACCAGCCGTACCCCTCGAAGTCACCGTAGGGCTTGGCGAAGCCGCTGATCATGGTCGAGTCGGAGAGGTCCGCCGAGGAAATGACGAACAGCGGGCGGTCATATTCCTGCTTGCCAAAGGCATTCGCCCACGCGCCCCACTTTGAGAGTCCGGCGCGGTTGGCGATGCGCGTGCCAGGTTCGACATACACGTCGGCGGGATAGTTTTCGAAGTCGTACAGCCGCTCGTCGTGGAAGGGGTTGCCCTTCTTGTTGAGCCGGAACCCGGTGGGTGGGTCGGCGGGGACGCGCTCACCCAGCTCGACCAGGCGATCCGCGAGGTAATCGATCAGGTCCTGGTCCTGCCGCATGACGTCGATCACGGCTTTGAGATTGGCTTCGAATTCGTCGCGTTGCGCGTCCGGATCAGCGGGCGCAGCACCGTCCACGTTAGTGAAGGTCGCGCCATACTTCTCGGCGAACGTATGGCGGTTGGCCCAGAATGCTTCGCTGTTGAGTGCGTGCGGCTTGCCGTGCGAAGCGTAGTCATAAGTGCCATATTCGCGCCCTTTGCGTGTCTTGAACCACATCACGCTCGGCACGCGGTCCGGGTTGTCGCCATCGATCATGGCCAACAGCGTTTCGGCCAGCGGCTGCCACTCGCTGCCAGATTCGGTGTTGTAGACCTGCCAGCCATGTGACCCAAACCAATCGGTGGGCGAGCCATACACCGAGCAGGAAATCTCGTGCGGGTCAATGCCGAAGTCGTTCCAGTCGACGAGATAGTACAGGTTATCCAGCGCCAGGCCCCAGCCCGAATTGGCGGTTTCATGAGTTGCGCCGGGGGTCAGGCCACCTTCGCCCTCGATGATGAACACGCGCACGCCGTCCGCGCCCGCGCGTTTGAGCGCCAGCGCCACGCCCGCCGCAGCGGGACTGCCGTGCCCCGATGGGCCGGTATTGAACTTGAGGAACAGCGTTTTGCCCTTCATTTCAGCGTGGCCGGGCAGCCCGCCAATCCGCCGAAAACCAAGCAAGTCTTCCCAATAGAGCGCGCGTTCGGCAGCATTCGGAACGAGGTAGCGCTCGTCGCCGGTCTGGTCATACTTGGCGCGCAGGGCTTCGTTGAGCACGGCCAGCGTGCAGTAGATCAGCGGAATGGTGTGCCCCGCGCCCAACACGAACTTGTCGCCAAACCGCTTTTGCGGGTGTCGGATGTCCCAGCGCATGGCCCCACTCAGCAGCAGCGTCAGCAGCGCGTGGTTCTTAGAGCGCGACCCACCGGGGTGCCCGCTCTGGCGGTAGTTGAGCATGATGTCGATGAATTGGTCGATCAGGTCTTTTGTTTTTTCCCAGTGCGGGAAGTGCGTCGCGAGTTCGTCTAAAGATTCGTGGAGTCGGGTATCGGAGAGTTGGCTCATCGCAAATGGCTCCTAAAAAAGGTAATTGGATCCCATGTTTACCGGTGGTACAGGACTGTTCAGGGTGCGGAGACAGACCGTGTGCTATGTTCATCCGCACCTGAAAGCCAAACCATATGAAATAAATTGACATCTATCTCATGATCATGTAGACTGATATCAGGTTATCATACGTCTGATGTTTCCGCAACAAGTATTTGGAGCACCCGCATGCCGGCCAAAAGCAGTCCTTCTTTTAAATTTCGATCGATTCAACAGGCCAGCGTGGTTGATCAAATAATCGAAACCTTTAAACATGCCCTGATCAACGGCGAACTCAAACCAGGCCAACGCCTGCCCTCCGAAGCAGAACTGGTGCAGCAGTTCGGCGTGGGCCGCAGCGCGATCCGCGAAGCCATGAAAATCCTACAGGCGCTGGGCGTGGTGCGCATCCAACAGGGCAACGGAACGTATATTGTCGACGAGCCGACGCCGTCGATCCTGGATCCGCTCATTTTTGCGCTGCTGCTCGAAACCGCGATGTCGGATGACCTGGTCGAGCTGCGGCGTTTGTTCGAAATCGGCTATTGCGAGCTGGCCGCCCAACACGCCACGGAAGGAGATTGGGAAGCAATTAAACAAGCCGCCGTGGCGCTTGAAGAGTACACGGCACAACCCAACCCAGAAGTCGAAATCCTCGCCCGGCTGGACCTGGCTTTCCACCACACGATCCTCAAAGCCAGCCACAATCCGCTGGTCCTCCGGTTGGGCCAGGCGATTGAAGAATTATTTTTTGCCTCCATGCGCAATACCTACCTGGCAGTGAATGACAACCTCGACTACGCAACTAAATTTCATCGAGAAATCATGCATGCTTTGCATGATGGTAATCCCGAGAAGATCCGGGCTGCAGTAGAAGGGAGCCTGGTCTATTGGAGAGAGGAGGTGCGGAAGCTACGAGAGAACCATGTCGAACTCTAATCCCACTATCCCATCGTATACACAGTAAATTAGTTAGGAGATTTTAAGAATGTCGAACAAAGGTATGTCTCGCCGCTCGTTCCTGAAACTGGCCGGTGCCGCTGCTGCCGCCACCGCGATCCCCGTTGGTGGCCTCAACAAAGTATTGACCGCCAACGCACAGACCGCCCTGACGGTCCAACTGCGCTCGTCGTTCATTCCGACCAACAACGAACTGCTGACGGCGCTGTTGAATGACTATGCCGCTCGCAACGGCCTGGAACTGGACCTCAGCCTGCTGAACCACCAGCAGATGGCCGAAACCCTGACCGCCGCCGCCGCCAGTGGCGCTGGCCCCGACGTGCTGGAAACAGTGGACATCAAACCGCACCAGTTCGCCGACGTGCTGGCCGATGTCAGCGACATCTGCGAAGAGATCGGGGAAGCCAATGGTGGCTGGTACCCGGTGGCCCGCGATCTGTGTGTGGTGGACGGCGTGTGGCGCGCGATGCCGCACTTCCTGGCCGCGCACGCGATGGTTTACCGCGAAGATCTCCTGTCGGAAGCCGGCTACGATGCATTCCCCGGTACCTGGGACGAAGTCCTGACCATGGGCACCGAACTGAAGTCGATGGGCTTCCCGCTCGGCTTCGCGCTCGGTCACGCCGGTGGTGACGGCAACAACTTTGTCTACTCGGTGCTGTGGTCGTTCGGTGCTGCTGTCACGGACGAAGCAGGCGTCGTCAACCTCGATACGCCCGAAACCCGCCAGGCCTGCGAATTCATGCAGCAGCTCTACAACGATGCCATGATCGAAACCGTCCTGGCCTGGGACGACAGCTCGAACAACCGCGCTTTCATCGCGGGCGAAATCTCGGTCACCAACAACGCCTCCTCGATCCTGTGGGTCGGGCGTCGTGACCAGGTGGAATTCGTGGACGCCATCAGCCACGCCTCGTACCCGGCGGGTCCGGCGGGCCTGGTGCAGTTCCTCGAACTGAACACCATCGAAATCCTCAACTTCAGCGAGAGCATCGAAGAAGCCAAGGGTCTGTTGAGCTTCATCAATAGCCCCGAAGTCTGGCTGCCGCTCGGGCCTGATGGCTTTGCCTTCATCTACCCGCTGCTGCAGAACTACGAAAACCACCCCGCGATGCCCTGGAACACCGATCCGAAGCTGGCGGCCTTCAAGGGCCTGGCGGCGACCGGTAAGGCCCTGGGTTACCCGGGTACGCCCTCCGCTGAAGCCAGCGAAGTGGCGGCGAGCTGGATCATCAACGACATGTTCGCCAACGTTGCATCCGGCGAATCGATTGATGACGCCGTGAGTGAAGCGCACAATGCGTGCCTGGCGATCTACGGCCAAGACTAGGTCTGGCTGGCCAGCGCGAGCATTCGGCGCTGTAAGGTAAGCTGACAGGATGGTGGACAGCCTTGTCCACTATCCTGACTGGGTAGTGTTGACACGTTCATTGAAAACCGACTCGATAAAGCATAACATTCAACACGGCCTAAACTATTAACTGAACGAGAGAATCCGATGCAAAAGGAAATGGAATTACAGCCAACCCCAATTTATCTTATGCCATTAAGAATTTTGGGTGCTATCCGCAAGTGGCTGGACAACGAACGCCACCTCGGCCCCATCATGATCATCCCGGCCATGCTGGTTGTCATTGGCCTGATCGCGTACCCGTTTGGCAATGCGCTGTGGCTTAGTATGACCGATACCCAAGCAGGGCAGGAGGGGACGGGCAACTACGTTGGGTTTGATAACTTTGTAGATCTGTGGGAAATGAAAGACTTCCGCACCATCATCATCCCTAACACGCTGCGCTATACGTTTGGCGCCGTGGTGCTCAAACTGGCCTTTGGGATGGGGTTGGCGCTGCTGCTGAATCGCCCCATGCCCATGAAAAATGTGTTCCGAGGTGTGATTCTACTCCCCTGGATTGTGCCCACCTCACTCAGCGTCATGGCCTGGCGCTGGATGCTCGATCCAGATTTCAGCATCATTAATGAGATGCTCATAAACCTGGAGATTATCGACAAAGATATTCTCTTCCTGGTCAAACCCAAACCGGCGCTGTGGTCGGTGATGGCTGTGAATATCTGGCGCGGTACACCGTTCTTTGCCGTCACCCTGCTGGCCGCGCTGCAAGTCGTGCCCCAGGAACAACTCGAAGCCGCCCAAATCGACGGTGCCAACGTTGTGCAGCGCTTCATGAAAGTGATCGTGCCCACCATCATGCCCGTCATCGTGGTGACCACCATGTTTTCGCTGGTGCGCACCCTGGGGGATGTCGAGATTGTGTGGGTGCTGACCGGCGGCGGTCGTGATACGCACTTGCTGGCCACGTACTCATACCAGCTCGGTTTCACCGCTACCCAGCTTGGTCGCGGGGCAGCAGCATCCTTGTTCCTGTTCCCAGGTTTCCTGGTGCTGATGTTCCTGCAACTGCGCTACCTGCAGAACCGGGACTACTAGGAGGAACGTGATGGATATCCCATTGTTACCCGTCTTACTCATCAGTCACCTGGTAGCGATCCCCCTGGGCGCCATTGGCGGCTGGGCCATCATCCAGACCAAAAACCGGGACCCCCGGAAGGGCCTGGTCTTCGGGGCTGTCGCCGGTTTGCTCGGCGGCCTGGTGGCCATCTTCGCGCTATGGCTGGCCATTGCCTACATACCGACCGTCCGCCGACCAAAAGACATCGCCGCCGGGATCGAACCCCCGCTGATCACCAAGCGCACGCGGCACGATATCTTCATGTCGTCCACGGTCGTGGTCCCGCTCATCATCCACATCATCCTGCTGGTGGTGGCATTCTATATCAAGAGCGTGCTCATCATCGCCGTTGCCCTGATCTGGCTGTTTAGCTGGTTTTTGTGCATGGTGGTCGGCAACAAGATGTTCACCAACCGGGGCTTGCGCGGGTCCTTTGGCGTGCTGCTGGGGCTGGTCGCCGGGATCGGCAGCGCGGGCGGGGTGATGCTGCTGTACTGGCTGCTTAACGCCTATCTACCCGGTGATCGCCGGGGCTTCCGGTGGTCCAAACTCACCGAGGATGCGTTCGCCTACACCATACTCACCATCTTCCTGGTATTGCTGCTGTTCCCGTTCTATTGGATGGCCATCACCGCGATCACGCCCGAACAAGAAACCACCCGGCTGGATGACTCGCTGTTGTGGACTACCAATCCGACCTTTGACAACATCGAAAACCTGGTGGATGACGATGTGCCCCCCTTCCGGCGGTGGATGCGCACCAGCCTGATCGTGACCGTATCAACGACCATATTTTCAGTGGTGGCGGGCACGCTGGCGGCGTATTCGCTCGTTCGGTTCCGGTTCCCTGCTGCACGCCCGCTGGGGTTGGCGATGTTCATTACCTATCTGGTGCCGCCCATTCTGTTGTTTATCCCCATGATGCGCCTCACCGAGAGCGTGTTGGGAATCTATGACTCGAAATGGGCGCTGGTCGTGGCCTACCCCACCATGCTGGTGCCGTTTTCGACCTGGTTCTTGATGGGCTTTTTCCGCTCGATTCCGCCCGACATGGAAGAATGCGCGCGCGTGGACGGGGCAACCTACTGGCAGGCCTTCTACAAAGTGACCTTGCCACTGGCGCGTCCCGGCATCGTGAGCGCGGCCATTTTCTCATTCACCCTGTCGTGGGGTGAATATATGTATGCACGCGGGTTAATCCTATCCGGCAACTTGTGGACGCTCCCGGTCGGTGTACCCAACGTGCTGTCAACCGGCGACGTGTTCATCTGGGGCCAGATCATGGCCGCAGCGTTGATCGGGTCGCTGCCCATCGCGATTGTGTACGGTTTCTTTATGCAGTCCTTTGTGGCCGGCATGACGGCTGGCGCAGTCAAGGGCTAGATTTCGCCCATTTTTGCTACCGTGCTGTGGCCCGTGTGCCCTGGCACGCAGAAACAGGGGATTTGAATGTCAACTGAAATTAAATACGCGGTGATTATCGGTTTCCTGGGCCAGCACAAAGATCGTTTTCAGGTCTTTGGCCCGCCGTATACCGTTGAAGACAAGATCAAGCGCGCTGCGCAGGTCGACCACTGCGGCGCAATCGAAGCGGTCTACCCGCACGAACTGGGCGATGTGCAGGCCGTCTAGCAGCTCATGGCCGATCATGAACTGGCCTGCTCATCGGTCAACGTCAACATCAAGGCGGAAGAAATCTTCCACATGGGATCGCTGACCAGCCCGGACAAAGCGGTCCGCGACAAGGCGATTGAATACTTGAAGACCGGCATGGATATCGCGCCGGAACTGGGCACCGACATCGTCACCTGCTGCCCACTCGGTGATGGGCATGAATACTCGTTCCAGATCGACTATGCCCAGGCCTGGGGCTGGTTTATCGAAGGCGTGCGCGAAGCCGCTTCGCACCGCGCCGATGTCAAACTCTCGTTGGAATACAAGCTGAACGAAACGCGCGCCCACTGCATCCTGGGCACAGCCGCCAGCACACTGCACCTGTGCGACCAGGTCGGGCTGCCCAACGTGGGCGTAACGATTGACCTGGGACATGCGCTGTTTGGCCTCGAAACCCCCAGCCTGTCGATTGTGCAAGCCGCACACGCGAACCGGCTGTTCCTGATCCACGTCAACGACAACTACCGCAACTGGGACTGGGACCTGGTCCCCGGCTCGGTCAACTGGTGGGACTGGATTGAGTGCTTGCTGTATCTCGACAAAGTGGGCTATGACGGCTGGCTGGTGAGCGACGTGATGCCCGCCCGTTTGGACGGCATCAAGGTCAAGAGCGCGGTGGCCAAGTCTATCGTGCGCGGCGAGAAGCTGCTGGCGAAGGTAAACCACGACACGCTGTGGGCCGCCATCCAGCAAAATGATGCCTTTGCCGCCTACGACCTGATGTATGCGGCGCTCGGATTGGACGACTAGACATGGTGTTCAACGGTGTGGATCACATTGCCATCGTGGTGGCCAATACTGAGGAAGCGCTGGCCTTCTACCGGGATATCTTGGGCTTTCCCGTCGTGGTTAGCGAGGTTGTCAATGATCCGCCGGTGCGCCTGACGCACCTGGATATGGGCAACGTGCAGTTGCAGTTGGTCCAACCTATGCGCGACGACCACCCGTTGCACACTTTTTTACAACAACGTGGCGAGGGGTTGCACCACATCTGCTTTGCGGTGGACGATGTGCCGCAAGCAATGGACGACCTTGAGCAGACAGGGCTGGTTCCACAGAAAAAAACACCGCACAGCGGCCCCCTTGGGCGTCAGGCCGCGTTTGTGGAACCAGCCCATACCCGTGGCGTGTTGCTTGAAATCACTAACGCCTGAACACAAGCATAAATCAAAATCCTGTAACGTGCCAGCGCCAGCACATAAACAGGATAGATGGAGGAACGAAACGTTATGATCATTGACAAGGAACCCACGCCGGCTGGCACCGCCGATCTGGTGAAGCTTACTATTCCTGAATTGGAACAAATGGCGGCCACCGTGCGCTGCGACATCATCGAAATGATCACCGAAGCACAGGCAGGACACCCCGGCGGTTCGCTGTCGGCGGCGGAAATCCTGACGGCGCTGTACTTCCGGTTGATGCGCATCAACCCCACCGATCCCCACTGGAACGACCGGGACCGCTTCATCCTCTCCAAAGGGCACGCCTGCCCGGTGTGGTACGCGGTGCTGGCCGAACGAGGTTACTACGACAAGTCGCACCTGATGACCCTGCGCAAGCTGGACAGCATCTTGCAAGGCCACGCCGACATGAAAAAGACGCCCGGCGTCGATATGACCGTTGGCTCGCTGGGCCAGGGATTCTCGGCGGGCATCGGGATGGCGCTCAGCGGCAAGCTGCGCCAGAAAGACTACCACGTCTGGGTAGTCGTCGGCGATGGCGAGTGCCAGGAAGGCGCGATCTGGGAAGCGGCGATGTCTGGGGCCAAGTGGAAGCTGGATAACATCACCGTTGTCGTAGACAAAAACCGCATCCAGAACGATACCTTTGTGGATGACGTCATGCCCATCGACCCGCTGCCCGACAAGTGGAAGGCGTTTGGTTGGAATGTCATGGAAATCGACGGGCACAACATGACCGCGGTGGTGGAGGCGCTGGAAAAAGCCAAGACAATCAAGGGCATTCCCACCGTGATCATTGCGCACACGGTCAAGGGCAAAGGCGTGTCGTATATGGAAGATGTTCCCGCCTGGCATGGTAAGGCCCCTTCCCCAGAACTGGCCGAACAAGCCCTGAACGAAATCACCGGAGGCGCGCAGAAATGACCTATCACTACATCCGCCCGGAAGTTATTGCGAACCTGTCCGCCGACGATCCGTTTGCTGGCCTTAAAGCACAGGCCACGCGCCATGCGTATGCCGAAGCCATCATCGAACTGGCAGAGGAAAACCCGAACGTGGTCGTGCTCGACGCGGACGTGTCCAAGTCGATCAAGACCAACCAGTTCGCCGAGAAGTTCCCGGAACGCTCGTTTAACTTCGGGATCGCGGAACAGAACATGATGGCGGCGGCGGCGGGCATGGCAACCACCGGTCTTATCCCGTATGTGTCCACCTATGCCGTGTTCGCCTCGATGCGCGCGCTGGACCAACTGCGCAACAGCATTCACTACCCCGGCCTCAACGTTAAGGTGGCCGCCAGCCACAGCGGGATCACGCCCGGCCCCGATGGTGTGACGCACCAGGCCCAGGAAGACCTCTCGCTGCTGCGCGCGGTCGCCAATTCGACTGTGATCGCTGGCGCGGACTCAGTCACGACCAAGATGGCGGTCAAGGCTGCCGCCGACTGGGAAGGGCCGGTTTACCTCAGCTTCACGCGCGACCCGGTGCCGTTGATCTACACCGACGACTTCCCGTACCAGATCGGCAAAGCGGTCACGGTCCGCGACGGTGACGACGTGACTATCGTGGCGCTGCGCGACCTGGTGATGCACGCGCTCATCGCCGCCGAACGGCTGGCCGCCGAGGGCATCAGCGCCCGCGTGATCGACTGCCACACGCTCAAGCCGCTGGACGAAGAGACGATCCTCCAGGCCGCGCGCGAAACCGGCGGGGTCGTCACCGCCGAGAACAACGTGATCTTCGGCGGGCTGGGCAGCGCGGTTGCGGAACTGCTGGTCGAAAACCATCCGATCCCGATGGAGCGCATCGGGGTACGTGATACGTTCGCGGAGTCCGGCCCCTATATGGACCTGATCCACAAGTATGGGCTGACCTACCCGCACATCATGGACGCCGTCAAGCAGGTGCTGGCGCGCAAAACGCCCGTCACCGCCTGAGTGGAGTAAGAGTACAGGCATGATTACCCGCCAAGAAGTGAACGCCGCCCGGCAAAAAGCCGCCAATATCCTGGCCCAGACCGGAGTGGTCATCAACCAGGCTGAAATCGACCGAATGGAAGTGGTTGACTTTGGCCTCAGCGAACTGGAGATCAGCGGCGCGCAAATCCTGACGTTGGTGGATACCGACCAGATCGCGGCCAAACTGCTGGTGATGCTGCCCTACCAGACGGAGCCGGAACACCGTCATCCCCGGCTGGGTGACTATCCCGGCAAGGAAGAAACCATCCGCTGTGAATGGGGCGAACTGTACCTGTATGGTCCCGGTGAGCCGGCTCGTAGCCCAAAGGGCCGGCCACCGGATCATCGCCGAGAAACCTACACCGTGTGGCACGAGTATGTGCTGCGCCCCGGCGACCAGGTGACGTTCCAACCGGACACGCCGCACTGGTTCCAGGGGGGACCAGAGGGAGCCGTGATCTGGAGCTTTTCAACCAAAGTGATCGATGTACAGGATATATTTACCGATCCGGCGATTCAACGCGAAACCGTCATCGTAGATTAGGCTGCGACTGACCAGAGCATGTGACAATAGGTACTAAACAAAAATACCGGTTGTAGGCGACAATGTTAGCATGGCCTGAACCTGGGCCAAACCCAATACCCTACCCTACATTGCCGAAGGAAAAAACTTGATGAAAGCAGTCTGTTTGCAGGACATCGGAAAACTAGAACTTGTCGAAGCTGAAATGCCCACCATCAACGGTCCGGATGAGATGATCATCAAGACGGACTATGTGGGCGTGTGTGGCTCTGAAATCCACGCGTTCCACGGAACGCATCCCTACCGCAAGCCCCCCGCTATCCTGGGTCATGAGACGCTGGGTACGGTGGTAGAAGTGGGGTCTGCTGTAACGCAGTTCGCGCCCGGCGACCGGGTCAC
>JAADYV010000170.1 GCA_010092855.1 Chloroflexota bacterium
AACGGCCTGCAACCCACCTGGGACGCCGACGCGATCTACACTTTTGTGCTCGACGTGGCGCAGGACCGGCACGACATCGCCGCTATCGCTAGCTGGCTGGCGGAGCACACGCGCGAAGGGTGATCATGCACGAGACGACGCGCTTTGTCACCGCTGACGAACTGATTTACATCAACGAGTTGCTGGTCGGCGCAGAGCTGGAGCAGAAAACGCTGCTGGGCAAACAGCGCGTGCGTGACCTGGACCTGTTGGCAGCAGCAGTCGGTCGCCCGGCGCAGACCGTCTTTGGCGCGGATGCGTTCCCCACGCTGGACGAAAAAGCCGCCGCGCTGCTGCACGCGGTGGCGCGCTATCACCCTTTTGCCGATGGCAACAAGCGCACGGCAACGGTAGGCGCGATCCTGATGCTGGCCATGAATGGGCGCGGTGTGGCGTGGGATGCGCACGCGGCGCTGGGCCAGATCGTGGCGATGGCGGAAGGGCAGGCGGAGGTGGGAGATTTTGCCGCGTGGCTGGTCACCGAACCGGGTCCCTCATTCCTCCAACCGGACGCTGACCAGGACCAGCGCCTGATCGACCGCATTCTGCGCGAACACGACTGGCTGCTCTCCGAACTGGCCAGTCGCTGAGAACGTCCCCAGACAAGGATACAGCGATAAAAAAGCCTGCTCGTGTTGAACAGGCTCCTGTTTTATATTGGTAGAACTATTTTGGGATTACTCGGTGTCAAGTATGTAGTCGCTGACGCAGCGGATGCCGACTTCCTCATCCACCCGCGTGGGACTTACCGCGTCGCGGTTTGCGCCGCGCACGTCATCATCGTAGCGGAACGAGCCGCCCCGCCAGACGCGCGCCGAAGTGGTGTTCTCCGGGTCCTCGAATTCAGCCGGATCATACGGGTAGAACTTGTAAATCGAAGTTGTCCACTCCCACAGGTTGCCGCCCATGTCCAGCGCGCCGACCCACGACGCGCCTTCGGGAATGCTGCCTACGTCGGCGGGTTCGGTGGCCCAGCCGCTGACGACGACCAGGTCAATATCGAACGTGTCGCCCCAGGGATAACGCAGGTTGCTGGGGCCGCGTGCGGCATATTCCCATTCGAGTTCGGTGGGCAGCCGCGTCCCGCGCCATTCGCAATACTCAGTCGCCTGGAACCACGTCACCATGTTCATCGGCTGCTCATCCCGCACCGAAAACAGGGATTCGGTCGCTTCCGTGCAGCCGCCATCCTCAACACAGGTGGCATACATGGCGCGCGTGACCTCGTTGCGGTCGATCCAGAACGGTTCCTCGAAGCACTGCTGGTGCACCGGCTTCTCGTCCAGGTCACTGTTTTCGCCTTCGTCCGCGCCCATATCAAAGCAGCCCGGCGGTACCAGGACCATTTCAGCCTCATTGAACACTTCGATGACAGGTTCCCACTCGTCGTTGCTTTCGATGGTGGGTACGGGGGGGGATTCCGCGTCCGGTTCGAGTTCCGGTTCGGGAGTCGGCGTTTCGTCCTGCGCTGCACGGGCAACAGCACCAGACGACGGGGCCGCCAGCAGTCCAACCGCCATCAGCCCCAGCGCGATCAGCAACAGCGCCACACACAAAAACGGTACCATAAACTTGTTAGACATTGGGAAAAGCTCCTCCTGGCAAACAATATTTGCCCTGACGCCCCCGCTCACGCTGCCCAAGATGCGCGGCGGCAGGCGTGCGTTCGTCAAGGCCATTATATATCATTTTGTTTGCCTGCCAGGAATACAACACCGGAGACGATGCAGCAGCAGCGCCCGGCGGCTATTTCAGGTGGTCCAGGACCCGGTCGGTGAAAGCGCTGGTGCTCAGGGATTCCTGGCCCTCACCGGCGATGTCGGCGGTGCGCGCGCCGCTGGCCAGCGTCCCTTCGACGGCGGCTTCGACGGCGGTGGCTTCGGCTTCCAGCCCCAGGCTGTGCCGCAGCAGCATGGCCGCGCTCAGAATCGTGGCGATGGGGTTGGCGATGCCCTGGCCCGCGATATCCGGCGCGGAACCGTGAATCGGCTCGTAGACACCGAACGTGCCCGCGCCCAGCGATGCCGAGGGCAGCATTCCCAGCGATCCGGCCAGCACCGACGTTTCATCGCTCAGGATGTCGCCGAACATATTGCCCGCCAGCACCACGTCGAAATGGGCCGGGCTGCGCAGCAGGTACATCGCGCAGGCATCGACCAGCACATGCTCCAGTTCGACGTCCGGGTACTGCTCCGCGACGGCGTTCACCGTGCGCCGCCACAACCGCATCGAGGCCAGCACGTTGGCCTTGTCCACCGAGGCGACCTTGCCCCGGCGCTGGCGAGCGGCCTGAAACGCCACATGCGCCACACGCTCGACCTGCGGGACGGTGTACGACATCGTATCGTAGGCGGAATCGCTGTCGCCCTGTTCGCCCCGCGCGCCGAAGTAGATGCCGCTCGTCAGTTCGCGCACAAACAGGATATCCACATCTGCCAGCAGGTCTGCACGCAATGGCGCATATGCGGCCAGCATCGGATACGACTTGACCGGGCGCAGGTTGGCGAACAGGTCGAAGTGCTGGCGCAGCGCCAGCAGCCCCTGTTCCGGGCG
>JAADYV010000171.1 GCA_010092855.1 Chloroflexota bacterium
CCAGCCCCAATTTCATCGACGGCAGCCTGGATGTGATCGCGGACGCCGTCGAAGAAGCCGGTCTGCGCGCGGTGCTGTGTTACGAGGTCACCGACCGCGACGGCCCAAACAAGGCTCAGGCTGGGATCGCGGAGAACGTGCGCTTTTTGCGCAACGCCAAGGAGCGCCCGCTGGTGAGTGCCACCTTTGGGTTGCACGCCAGCATGACTCTCTCAGATGAGACGCTGCGCGATTGTGTGCAGGCCGCGCAGGGATTGGATACCGGTTTCCACATTCACGTCGCCGAACATGAGGCTGACGAAGACGACAGTTTGCGCAAATCTGGCGAGCGCATTGTCCACCGGTTGGAGCGCCTGGGCATTCTGGGGTCGAAGACGATTGTGGCCCACGCCGTCCACGTTGATGAGAGCGAGCGTGCTATGCTCAAACAGACCGGTACGTGGGTTTCGCACCAGCCGCGTTCGAACATGAACAACGCTGTTGGCGCGGCGGCGCTGGATACGATGTTGGCCGAGGGTTTCCCGCTGGCGCTCGGCAATGACGGCTTCAGCAACAACATGTGGGCGGAATGGAAAGCCGCTTACTTGCTGCACAAGGTCGCGCAGCGCGATCCCCGGTGCGCACCAGCGGACGCCGTAGCGCAGATGGCCACCCAGCACAATGCGCGGCTGGCGGAAGTGTTTTTCCCCGGTCAGCGGATCGGGCAGCTTGTGCCGGGGGCGGCGGCGGACCTGATCCTGGTGGATTACCGTCCCTTTACGCCGCTGACGGCAGGGAACCTGCCCTGGCATATCATGTTCGGGTTTGAATCCTCAATGGTCACGACGACTATTGTGGCGGGACGGGTGCTGATGCATGAGCGGAAGCTGCGCACCCTGGACGAAGCGGCGATAGCGGCGGCGGCGCGTGATGTTGCCCCGCACGTTTGGGAACGCTACGCGAGTTTTGCCCACCAAACGCTACCTTAGGAGGTTGCACTCTTGACTTCAGAAGCACGTAAACTAATGACGGTCGCTGTTGTGGGCGGCACAGGCAAGGAAGGATCAGGGTTGGCGCTCCGGTGGGCCAACAGTGGTTACCTGGTATTAATTGGCTCGCGGGATGCAGCGCGTGCTGCCGCGAAAGCCGCCGAGTTGAACGAAATCCTGGGTGATAACGTGATCAACGGCATGAGTAACGTAGACGCCGCAGCGCAGGCGGATATGGTCGTGCTGAGTGTGCCTTACGCTGCCCACCGCGGGATTCTGGAATCGATCAAAGATGCAGTGCAGGGCAAAATCCTGGTGGATGTGACCGTGCCCGTCCAGCCGCCCAAGATCAGCACGGTGCATGTACCGGCTGGCGATGCCGCCTGCCTGGAAGCGCAGGAACTGGTGGGCGACGGGGTGCGCGTGGTGGCGGCGTTCCAAAACGTTAGCCACACACACCTTAAGGACCTGCAACACAACGTGCACTGCGACGTATTAGTGTGTGGAGATGACGCAGACGCCAAGCAAGAGGTCTTCCACCTGGTCGAGGCAGTGGCGGGGATGCGCCCCATTGATGCAGGACCGCTGGCAAACGCCGTTGCGGCTGAAGCTCTGACCCCGGTGCTGCTGTATATCAATAAGCGCTACAAAGTACACGGCTCTGGCATTCGCATCACTGGTTTGGAGTAACGTGACGCAACCGCCCACATTGATCCTGACCGGACTGCCAGGGATTCCCAACGTACAACCTGGCGATGATCTGGCGACCCTGATTGCAGCCAGTCTGACACGGGCAGACATTACACTTGTGCCTGGTGATGTATTGGTCGTGACCTCCAAGCTGGTCTCGAAGGTTGAGAATCGTTTCGTCAACCTGCACACCGTGACCCCATCCCCGCGCGCGCAAAGAGTCGCCGCCCTCACGCGCAAGGACCCCCGTCTGGTGGAATTGGTGCTGGCCGAATCCACTGAGATTGCACGCCTGCGAGGGGAAGTGCTGATTGTGCGGCACCGGCTGGGGTTTACGTTGGCCAACGCCGGGATCGATCATTCCAACCTAGGACGCGGCAAGAGCGGTGAATGGGTGCTGCTGCTGCCTGAGGACCCAGATCGTTCCGCCCGCGAACTGCGCGCAGACCTGGGCACACAGACCGGGGTTGAACCAGGGATCGTGATCAGCGACTCGCACGGGCGGCCCTTTCGGATGGGCACCATCAACTTCGCCATCGGGCTAGCCGGGTTCCCTGCCATATGGGACCAGCGCGGCGACGTAGACCTGTTTGGACGCACCCTGGAAGTGACACAGACGGGGCTGGGCGATGAACTGGCGGCGGCAGCCGGATTGGTCAGTGGGCAGGCGGCGCAAGGACTGCCGGTGGTTCACATTCGCGGCGCTTACCTGCCAGCCGGCGACGGGCAAGCCGCAGATCTGGTGCGCCCGGTGGACCTGGACCTGTACCATCATGTTCAGGAAGTTGACAGCCAATCGTCATGAACGCTGACGCACTGTTTGCTATAATGAAGACGAGGCGTTCGGTTCGAAAATACACAGATCGCCCCGTGCCGGAAGCAATACTACAACGGCTGCTGAAAGCCGCACAGTGGGGGCCATCAGCGCACAACCGCCAGCCCTGGCGCTGGGCCGTGTTGACCACCGCCGACCGCCGGGCGTCATTGGCAGCAGCGATGGGCGCGCGCTTCCGAGCGGACCTGGAAGCGGATGGGCTGCCACTGGACAAAGTTGAGCGCATGGTGGTGCGGTCCTACCAGCGCATCAGTACCGCTCCAGCGGTGATTGTGCTATTTTTGAGCATGGCCGACATGGATCGCTACCCGGACCCTGGACGCCAGGAGGCCGAGCGGGTGATGGCGATCCAGAGTGTGGCTTTGGCAGCACAAAACCTGTTGCTGTTGGCTCATGCCGAGGGATTGGGTGTATGCTGGATGTGCGCACCGCTGTTTTGCCCGGATGTGGTGCGCGCAGAGCTAGATTTGCCGGACGATTGGGAGGCACAAGGACTGCTAACCGTCGGCTATCCAGCCGAAGAACGTGTTTCGGAACGGGCAGTGTTGGAAGCCAAACTCCGATGGTATTGAATGGGCACAAACAAGTTGTTGCGTTGGCAGGTGGTGTTGGTGGGGCCAAACTGGTGTATGGGTTGTCGAAGGTGTTATCGCCCGGCGATCTGACCATTATCGGCAACGTAGGCGACGATTTTGTACATTACGGGCTGCACATTTCTCCCGACCTAGATACGGTGTTGTATACCCTGGCGGAAGTCGCCAACCCCATCACCGGATGGGGGCTGGCGGACGACACTCGCCACATGCTCGATATGCTGCGCCGCTATGGTGAGGATACGTGGTTTGGGCTGGGCGATCATGACCTTGCAACTCACCTGCTGCGCACGCACTGGCTGGGCCAGGGTCACACACTGACCGAGATCACGGCACGGCTGGTGCTCGCGTTGGGTGTCGCGCACCCACTGCTGCCGGTCACCGATGACCTGCTGGCCACGATGGTCGACACGGTCGAATACGGCACGTTGCCGTTCCAGGAATATTTCGTGCGCTACCGGTGGCAGCCAGCTGTTGAGCGGGTATGGTTCCAGGGTGCGGACCGGGCGCGCATGACTGTCGAGGTCGCGTCGGCCCTGGCTAACGCGGATATGATCATCTTCTGTCCGTCGAATCCCGTATTGTCAATTGCACCGATTCTGGCTGTGCCGGGTATACGGGAGGCACTCGAAACCCGGCGCGCGTCGAGTATTGTAGTCAGTCCCTTTGTGGGCGGAAAGGCAGTCAAAGGCCCTGCTGCTAAACTGATGAATGAGTTAGGGTTGGAAGTGTCTCCACGCGGTGTGGCGCAGTATTATGCCGGGCTGGTCGATGGGTTAGTCGTAGATGTGTCGGATCGTGACCTCCCGCTGCCGGATAGAGTCGAAATACTCACCACCCGCACGTTGATGCAATCTGGTGCCGATAAAGTGCGTTTAGCCAAACAGATACTAGACTGGGTAGGGAGTAGAACTGCATGAATGTATGGGCAATTGTTCCTGTCAAGCCGCTGAAGCGGGCCAAGAGCCGGTTGGCGGACGAGTTGGTTCCAGAGCAGCGCGCGCTGCTCGCTGGTGGGATGTTGGAGCGGACCGTCCAGATGCTGCTGCCGCTGCCACAGGTCAAGGGCGTGGTTGTCATCAGCCGCGACACCAAAGCGCTGGCGATGGTGCGTGACCTGGGCGCACACACGATCCAGGAGAGCGGCGCACCCGAATTGAACAATGCCTTGTTCCGCGCAACGCAGGTCTTGCGCAATTGGCGGGCGGACGCAGTGCTGGTCGTTCCCGCCGACTTGCCCCTGCTGGCCCCCGCAGATGTCGAGCAGGTACTTACGATCGGGCGCTATCCTAATTCCATCGTGATTGCACCAGACCGTCACCAGCATGGCACTAACTTGCTCCTTGTCAGGCCGCCGGGCCTGATCCCCTATTCATTTGGTCATGACAGCTTTGCCACCCATTGCCGACTCGCAGAAGAAAATGACGCGACAGTGCACATTTATGAATCGGAACGCGCCGCGCTCGATGTTGATACCCCGGAAGACCTGGCGCACTATTTCGACCTGGCGCGTGTGTTGGAAGAACCTATCATCGAACAGATTGGGTCGAAAGACTGGCTGATGGCAGGCGAACTGCCGGTTTAAAGTCCATATCCGGGGGCAGTCCGTTTTCTCTGGCGAGTGATTGCCCCCGTTGATTTTTGCTCAAATAGTGACCTTTTCTGGAGGTAAACTTCATGACGGACCGTGTAGCATTATATTTACAGGACGCGCATCCCATCCCCCTGGGTATCGAATATGTTCAATATGCTGAAGCGCGCGGGTTCGAAGCCGTGTGGCAGGCCGAGAGCCGCCTGGTGCGCGACGCGGTGGTGCCAATGGCGGCCTTTGCAGCCACCACCAAGCGCATCAAGGTTGGCTCCGGCGTGATCAACAACTGGACTCGCAATGCCGCGCTCACTGCCGCTACCTTCCTGACTCTCGACGATCTTGCCCCGGACCGGATTCTGCTGGGTATCGGTGCGTGGTGGGACCCACTGGCCAAAAACGTGGGAATCGACCGCCGCAAGCCGCTGCTGGCCATGCGCGAACACGTGACCGTCGTCCGCGACTTGTTGGCCATGCAGAATGTGACCTTCAAAGGCGAGTTTGTTAATGTCAGCGGCATCGAGCTGGACATCGTGCATGGTCGTCGCGAGCCGCGCAATGTCCCGATCTACATCGGTGCGACCGGTCCCAAGATGCTGGCGCTGACCGGCGAAATCGCCGACGGGGCGCTGCTGAACTACCTGGTTTCCCCGGCCTATAACGCGATGGCGCTGGAGCAGTTGGAGCAGGGCGCGAAACTCGCCAAAAAGACCCTCGACGACATTGACCGACCCCAATTGGTCGTATGTTCCGTTGATCACAACCGCCAGCGTGCGTTGGATGCCTCGCGCAAATTGGTCACGCAGTACCTGGGGCAGCAGCCACACATCATGAAAGCCAGCGGCGTAGGCGAGGACCTGCTGGACGAGATCAACCAGATTTTGACCTGGCCCGCTACCGAGGAACAGATCGAGCGCGCGATGGAGTTGGTGCCTGACGATGTGGTGCAGATGATCACGGCCTCCGGTACCCCGGAAGAGGTCAAGGCTAAAGTGCGCGAATACGTCGCCGCTGGCTGCACCTGCCCGGTGTTGTACCCGTTGGGGTCGGATGTGCGCCTGATGATCGACACCTTTGCTACCGGATATTCCGCCTGATCGGGTTTGGAACAGGAGCGCTAATGTCCCTGCACGATCATAATCACGCCCATGATCACGACCATGCGCAACAAGCCAGTGCGCGCTGGTGTTTTGTCTGTGGTGTGGAAAACAAACACGGTCTGCAGATCAGATTTTTCAACGATGGACCGCTGCGGGCAGTGGCGCGCGTGACGCTGGGCGAGCCATACCAGAGTTATCCCGGCGTGGCGCACGGCGGCATCATCGCCACCATCCTTGATGAGACAATGGGCCGCGCGATCCTGTCGGATGGTGCTGGTCCCAAAGCTGACATCACCGACGAACGCTTCATGTTCACTGCCAAGATGGAAGTGCGCTATCGTCAGCCGGTACCGCTGCACCAGGAATTCGCGGTGCGCGGCTGGGTCGAAAAAGACCGGGGCCAAATGGTGCAGGTGGCCGGTGACGTGCAACTGGCGGATGGCAGCGTCGCGGTCGAAGGTTCCGCGACCTTGATGCAGATTCCGTCCGACCAGGTCGCGGAGATGTCGGCGGCAGATGTCGGCTGGCGAGTCTACCCCTGACGGGCGAATGAGCGTGCGCGGGGCGATCCAATCCATCAGCAGGCGGCCAGGCGTGATCGGGTGTGCGTGCGCCGGCCTGGTACTGGCCGGTTACCTCGTCTTGAGCCTGCGCGTCAGCCACGATCCGCTGCTGATGCCGCTTGATGACACCTACATCCACTTTCAATACGCGCGCCAGATGGCAACCGGTGATCCCTTCATCTACAATCCCGGCGATCCGGCTACGTCCGGCGGCACCAGCCTGCTGTACCCCGTGCTGCTGGCAGTCGGCTATTTGGTCGGGTTTGGCGGCTGGTCGCTGGCGTATTGGGCACTGGCTATCGGCGTGACGTCGTTCCTGGCTTCGGTGTGGCTGGTGTTCCAGGTCGCGCGCCGGAACTCGCTTGATCCCACCGCACGCGATTATCCTGGCCATGCCTTCTGGTTCGCGCTGGCCTATGCCGTGTCGGGACCATTTGTGTGGGCGGCGCTCAGCGGCATGGAAACGGCGTTGTTCCTGTTCACCGTGCTGCTGACCGTCTACGCTTTGCAGCGCGATCAGTTCCGTCTGGCGATGGTCGCGGCCTCACTGATGGCCCTCACCCGCCCCGAAGGTCTGATTCTGGCTGGAGTCGCAGCAGGGGCGCTGGCGCTGCGTCGTTGGCCGGAAAACTGGCCGGGACGACTGCGGCGGGCGGCAGCTTTCACTGTGCCGGTTTTGGCTGGGTTCGTCCAACCACTGCTGAATGTGCTGGCGACGGGCAGCGCGTCGTCATCCGGCATGGCGGCCAAGTCCCACCTGTATAATACCGGCGCACCCCGCTCCGAGCGGTTTGGCGATATCGCGGATTCCCTCGGGCGCATGTGGGGCCAGTTCCTGAGCGGCAGCAGCCCGGACTATGGCACCTTCACCTCGCCCGCGCTGGCCATTGCGGCGCTGGTGGCGGGCGTAACTGGCCTGTGGCTGGTGTGGCGCAGGCGGCGTGTGAACGTAGCCGCCGTTGCCCTGACCTGGATCGTGCTGCTGTCGGCTGCCGTCGCCACGTTGGACACGGCCTTCTGGCAGTTCAAGCGCTACCAACTGCCGGTGATAGCGCTGTTCTTCCCGCTGGCGGCGTGGACCTCAGCGGCGCTGGGCAATGTGCTGGATCGCCGCGCGGGTCCCCGGTGGCAGTGGGCGCGGTGGGTGCTGCCGGCGTTGGTGCTGCTCCCCGCGCTGTGGACAACCGTCACTTTTGCGCGCGCCTACCGCGACAATGTGCGCGTCGTGCGCGATCAGCAGGTGCCAATGGCGCGCTGGACCTCGGAGCATCTGCCGGAGGATGCGCGCGTTGGGGTGCACGATGTGGGCTTGATGGGCTATTTCGCTGACCAGGTGTTGTATGACGTGGTGGGTTTGACCACACCCGGCCCGGCACAGTCCTGGCGGCAGGGTCCCGGCACGATCTTCGAGCACATGGCGCACAGCGACTATCGCCCCGACTACTTCGCCATCTATCCCGATGTGCAGGGCCTGCGCTACCTGGTGGATGCGGGCGTGATGGGCGCGGTACAGCAGGAGTTCCCGATTGATTTGCCGGATAACAATGTGGCGGCGGCGACGAATTACCAGGCGGTGTACGTGGCTGACTGGTCCGCGACGCGCACCCAGGAACAGGTCGCCCAGACGACCACACTCGACAATCTGGCTGGCTTCGAACTGGTGGACGAACTGGACGTGGCCAATCTGGCGAGCGAAACCGATCACGGATATGACTGGTGGTTCGATGGCGTGCCGCCCGGCTTTGTCAGCGAAGTGTTCCACGACCCCTATCACGCTTGCGGATTGGCG
>JAADYV010000172.1 GCA_010092855.1 Chloroflexota bacterium
CCACCGGCCAGCATGACCAGCAAAAAAACGAGCATGAACGGGATCATGATCAACCCGCGCATCCCCATCATCCCGCCGCGCATCATGCCCCCACGCATCATTCCGCCACGCATGAGCATCATAAACGGGAACCCCATTCCACGACCGCCACGACCACCGCGCATCATCATATTTTCTCCTCTATGCTTTCACTGTGTGCTTTCGATTGGTATCGGTGTGATCACCGGAATTCAGAAAATTGAATGCCGATATTCAAATTCATGAATAAATCTTATGCTAAAATATATCCCGATCTCAGGTGATTTTTGTCACCTGCCGGGGGTGATATTCCTCCTGTTTGCTCCGGTGTCTCCGGTGGAGTGGGAATCTAAAAGGGGCGCGCCGTTTGACACGCCCCCGTGAAGATAATACGCGAACTGCCTGCCTGGAATCTAGAACATGCCGACAATCTTGCCGGTATCCAGGTCGATGTCGATGTTCATGAAGGCCGGGTAGGTGGGCAGGCCGGGCATGGTGCTCATCGTGCCCAGCAGCGGATAGACAAAGCCCGCGCCCACGCTGGCGCGCACCTCGCGCACCGGCACCGTGAACCCGGTCGGCACGCCCTTCAGCGCCGGGTCGTGGCTCAGGCTGAGGTGCGTCTTGGCCATGCAGATCGGCAGGTTGCCAAACCCGGCGGCCTCGTACTGGGCGATCTGTTTTTCGGCTAGCGGCTCAAACTGCACCCCATCGGCACCGTAGACCTCTTTGGCGATGGTTTCGATTTTCTCCTTGAGCGACAGTTCCAGCGGGTAGAGGAAATCGAAGTTGGACGGCTTTTCGCACGCCTCTACGACCGCTTCAGCCAGCTCAACCGCGCCGTCGCCGCCGTGCGCCCAGTGATCGGACATCACCACCGCTTCGGCCCCGGCTTCAGCCGCAATGCGCTTCACCAGTTCGACCTCGGCATCGGTGTCGTGCGAGAAGCGGTTGACGGCCACCACCACCGGTACGCCGAACTTGCGCGCCACCTTGATGTGGTGCACCATGTTGCCGCTGCCCGCCTCTAGCAATTCCAGGTTTTCGCTGGTGTAGGCCGCGTCGAGCGGGGCACCGGGCGACACCTTTGGCCCGCCGCCGTGCATCTTCAGCGCGCGGATGGTGGACACCAGCACGACCGCGTTCGGCACCAGGCCCGAGTAGCGGCACTTGATGTTGAAGAACTTTTCCATGCCGATGTCGGCCCCGAAGCCGCTTTCCGTTACTACGTAGTCGGCCACGCGCAGCGCAACCAGGTCGGCGATGATGCTGCTGTTGCCGTGTGCGATGTTGGCGAACGGCCCGGCATGAACCAGCGCAGGCTGCCCTTCCAACGTCTGCATCAGCGTTGGCATCAGGGCATCCTTGAGCAGCACAGTCACCGCGCCCGCCACGCCAATGTCCTCGAGTGACACCGGTTTTCCGGCTCTGCTGTAGCCGATCACGACGCGACCTACGCGCTCGCGCAGGTCCCGCAGGCCTGTCGTCAGCGCCAGGATCGCCATCAGTTCGCTGGCGACGGTGATGTCGAAGCCGGTCTTGCGAGGGAAGACCGGGCTGGGCGAGCCATCGGCCTGTTTATCGTCGTTGAAGCCCACCTGAATCTGGCGCAGACTGCGATCACATACGTCCACCACCCGGTTCCACATGATGGTTTCAGGGTCGATGTCCAGGCGGGTGACGCCGCGCCGCTGCAACGCTTCGTCCGACTGGCGGCTTTCGTGGTAGAGGCGGGTGTCGATGGCGGCGGCCACCAGGTTATGGGCCACACTGATGGCGTGGATGTCGCCGGTCAGGTGCAGGTTGAAGTCTTCCATCGGGATGACCTGGCTGTAGCCACCCCCGGCGGCTCCGCCTTTGATCCCGAAGGTAGGCCCCATACTGGGCTGGCGAATGCAGGCGGCCACGTTTTTGCCGATCTTGCCCAACGCTTGTGTCAGGCCGACGGTGGTCGTGGTCTTGCCTTCCCCCAGCGGCGTGGGGGTGATGGCGGTTACATCGATGTATTTGCCTTGAGGACGATCTTTGAATTTCTCCATTACGTCGAGGTGAATCTTGGCTTTGTAAGCCCCGTAAAGGTCCAGATCATCCTGCGCGAGTCCCAGTTTGGCGGCGATTTCGAGAATCGGTCGTACATCTGCAGCCTGGGCGATTTCAATGTCACTCGGAACAACCATTTTTTCCTCCACAAAGAATCAGAAACACTCTAGATAGTTGGATAAACTTGAATGCTCTGGTGAACATCACCTGTTCAACCGAGCATTTGGCGAACGGTAGAGACAACCACGAGACCAGCGAAAAAAACAATACGATGCCAGGCAGACGGATCGCCTGACCCTATTCCGAGGTACGGAAGTGCTCGGTATACAGCGGCGCATACAGATCGAACTTGGGCGCAAAGTAGTTTTCGGCGGGCGTAGGCAGCGCCTCGGTGAAGGTGACCGGCGGATCTTTGATCAGCGCGAACGGAGTCTGTTCCGCGGACTCACCCATCATGAACACGGCCACCGCCGCCAGTGAGTCGGCGACCGCGATTTCGGTGAACTTGAGCGGTTTGCCGAAGATGTCCAGGTGGCCGATCTCGCTGCGGATGCCCACGAACCCGCTGTAACCGATGGCCACGCCGGTCACGCCGCGCCGCAACGGTTTGACGTGCGAGTCGGTCACCAGCACCCCCACGTCTTGCAGGTTATAGTGCACGCGCAACTTTTCCCGGAAATCGCGCGCCCAGGTCCAGGGATCATCCGGCCACAGCACGGCATAACCAGAGGGCACATTGGACAGGTCGATGCCCGCGTTGGCGACCAGGACATTATCCTTCAGCGTGAGGAAGACATACCCGGGCTCATTCATGTCCACAAAGACGCGGTCCGCCTCACGCAGCACCAGTTCGGCGAATTCGGCTTTAGGTTCAGAGTCCTCAGAGAAGCGCAGCTCTTGAATTTCCTGGGCCTGGGCTGATGGTGTAATTTCTACCAACCTGGCCAAGCGACCTTGTTCCAGCGCTACTACTTTGGACGTAACGCAAACAATTGTACGTTCTTTCAGCGGGGTACTTAAATTATCTTGCAAAACCCGAAAAAGACTTTGATCGCGTTCAATAAGTTCAGTGTGTATGGCTTCTATGTACATATAAGTTCTCGCTTTTAGGGTTAAGAAATATTTCTCTATGTCTATAAGATTTCATTGAAAGATACTGAATCCAACAGACATCTATAACTACGCTATATGCTGGGCTGAGCTGTCTGCAGAATTTCGGACGTCTGGACCAGTGACTCGAGTATAGGTTGCACATACACCGGGTCTGTCGGGCCAAGGCCACAACTGGGCGTGAGCAGGCTGCGCGTGCCCAGTTCCTCAACGCCGATATCGACTTCGCGCCGCTGGGCGCGGTCCGCAATCTCATGCAAGCCCTGGCGCAGCCGATCGGCCAGGCGCAGCGGTGTTTCCTCGGTGATAGCGTCGGTGTTGGGTACAATGCCCCACGCAATCCATCCGCCGCGATCCAGGAAGGCGCGCAGTTCCGCCGGATACAGCGCCAGTGTATCCAGATAGCCATACGCATCCAGGCTAAGCAGGTCCACCGGCGTGGCCAGCAGGACCGACCAATCCGTGTTGGCACAACAGTGCACGCCTGCCAGCGCACCGGCTGCGTGTACCGCGTCGATGATCTCGGTTAGCATGGCAACCACTGCTTCACGTTCCAGGCTGACATATGCCGAACCGAAAGCGGCCATATACGGCTCGTCAATGAACAGCAGCACGTTTGGGCGCGCGACCTGGAGTTGGGCGATCTGCCAGCGGGCGTGCATGGCGGTGTTCTTGGTCAGCACATCGGCCAGTTCATCGTGGTACAGTGTCGCGCGTCCGTTCTGGTCGGTCACGGTCAGCCCAAAACTGACTGGGCCTGTCACCTGGCCCTTGATCCACGATCCGGGCGCGTGGGCCATTACCTCTAGCATGGCATAGAACCCGGCGGCATGATCCTGTTTGAGCGCGAAATAGTCTAGATCATCCGCGATGTAATGCGTGTAAAACGCCTCGATGGCGGCCAGCA
Organism: Chloroflexota bacterium; assembly: GCA_010092855.1. Lineage (GTDB taxonomy): Bacteria > Chloroflexota > Anaerolineae > Aggregatilineales > Aggregatilineaceae > TC-15. Next base: position 4,076 of record JAADYV010000172.1, read on the forward strand.
CGTTATCGTCGACGCAGATGTGCAGTTTCTCGTTCGCGGCGTCGAAATGCACGGCGGGCAGGGCGCTGGCATATTGGGCGTACATGTTCTCGTAGAAGGTGCGACGCGGCAACTGGGGCCAGGCCGGAATATCCAGCTGGGCCAGCAGTTGCTCGCACAGCCCGTCCGCGCTGGGGTGAGGAAAACTGCCAATTGTCGTCGTGATATAGGGGGCTGGCAGGTTCATTATGCCGCTCCTCCGCTGCTTTTCCGATATGATACGCACCGCGGTAAAACCGGGTAGTTGACGATAATATGCGGTTAAGGATAGGATATATTCAAACCTTGGGGATTTCAAGCAAGTGCTTCAACATCTGCCGATGGACTCCCCCCTTTTCGACCTGCACTGCCCCTGCATCGCCGCCTATCTTCCCTGAAAACCAACGACTTGGGTTAAAGGAAATGACATTCGAATACAACATTAGTGATAGGTGCCACTGGCGCAATCGGGCGAGATATCTGATGGTATTAATACCAATTGTGTTATTCGCATATTATAAAAATTATTAATACAAAGAGATTAAACAAAAGTTAACACAATTTCGTCCGCAAGTCAGCAGAAAAATAAGTCAAGGAGTGTTGATGGATGGAGAAAGTTATTTTAAACCTTCCCGCATTGTTCGGCGACCATCATGTTACTAACGTTCGAAGCATTTTATTTGCGCTGCCTGGTGTAGAAGATGTCAACGCCAGCAGCAGTTTTCGCATTGTCGAGGTGACATTCGACCCTGCTGCCGTGTCTGAAAACACCATCATTGACACGCTGGCCGAGGCTGGATACGCCGAAGAACCCACTGTACCCGTTGAGACCACCCTACCCGCCGATGGAGATACCCAAGTGAATCGCTTTTTCCGCCACACTGCTGCCTATGCCCAAGTCGGCCATGCCGTTAGTTTTGCACAGACCGTTAGCTATGCCGGACGCCCACTGTGGCCCTGCCCAGGGATGGGAGTCATCAACGCAGAAAGATACGAGGTAGACATAGGCGATGGCTAAGAAAAAACGTACCCCGGAGGAACTCTCGATTGATCCCGCTGCCCAGGAAATGCTGATCCGTGCGGATGAGCTGGGCTTGAAGACGGCCTTCACCCGGGCTGACGACCTCTCACCCTGTAACATCGGTTCCGCAGGCATGTGCTGCAAACTGTGCGGCATGGGCCCCTGCCGGTTGACCAAAGACGGCCAAACGGGCGTCTGTGGCGCAACCATTGACACCATCCAGGCTCGCAACCTCATACGCGCCATCGCCGCTGGTTCGGCTGCCCACTCCGATCATGGGCGGGACATGGCGTTTACGCTCAAGGCCGTGGCCAACGGCGAAGCGGAAGGGTATGTGATCCAGGATATCGCCAAGCTGCGCACTGTCGCCAGCTACTACGACATTCCGGTGGAAGACCGCGCGCCAGAAGACATCGCCAACGAGCTTGCCGACCTGTACATCGCCCAGTTTGGCCAGCAAAAAGGTCATTTGGCCCCGGTGGTACGTGCGCCGGAAAAACGCCAGCAGTTGTGGGAAGAACATGGCGTAACGCCACGTGGCGTCGACCGCGAAGTGGTCGAAGCGCTGCACCGTACCCACATCGGCGATGACCAGGACCCCGAACACATCCTGTCGCACGCGTCCGCACTGCGCTGGCCGATGGTTGGGGCGGCAGCCTGATCGCCACCGACATCTCCGACATCCTGTTCGGCACCCCGGCCCCGGTCTTTGGGCAGGCCAATCTCGGCGTACTCAAGGACGACATGGTCAACGTGGTGGTGCACGGCCACGAACCCACGCTCAGCGAAATGATTGTGGCCGCTTCGCAGACGCCGGAGATCATCGAATATGCCAAAGCTGCTGGTGCAAAGGGCGTCAGCCTGTCGGGGATTTGCTGCACGGCCAATGAAATCCTGATGCGGCAGGGCATCCCCGCCGCCGGGAACTTCTTGCAGCAAGAACTGGCGATCCTGACCGGCGCAGTCGAAGCGATGGTGGTGGATGTGCAGTGCATTATGCAGGCCCTGGTAGACCTGGCCAGCAACTTCCACACCCAGGTGATCACCACCTCGCCAAAGGTGAAGATCAAAGGCGCGACTCACATCGAGTTCGACGAACACCGCGCGCTCACCATTGCCAAAGACATTTTGAAGCACGCAATTGATAACTTTAAGAACCGGGGCGACACGCAGATTCCTGACGTGCGCGAAGACCTGATCCCCGGCTTTTCCCATGAATACATCAACTACATGCTGGGCGGCACCTACCGTGCCTCGTTCCGCCCGCTCAACGACGCCATCATCTCAGGACGAATCCGGGGCGTGGCCGCCATCGTCGGCTGCAACAACCCGCGCAGCCAGCATGACTATCTGCACACCGTTGTTACCAAAGAACTGCTCAAACAAGATGTTTTGGTCGTACAGACCGGCTGCGGCGCGATTGCTAGCGCCAAACTCGGCCTGCTACTCGGCGAGGCGGGCTTGGACCAGGTTGGCCCTGGCCTGCGCGAAGTGTGCGAAACCGTCGGAATCCCGCCCGTGCTGCACATGGGGTCCTGTGTCGATAACACTCGCATCCTCACCGTCTTGACCCAGGTGGTCGACGAAGGCGGTCTGGGCGAAGACATCGATGAAGTGCCTGCCGTTGGTTTGGCCCCCGAATGGATGAGCGAAAAGGCGCTCTCCATCGCCACCTACTGCGTGGCATCGGGCGCTTATGTGATCTTCGGCGGCGCATCGCCTGTCAGCGGGATGCCGGACAAGATGTCCGACAGCGACATCGTGCTGCGCTACATCAGCGAGGGCTGGGAGGAACTCTACGGTGGCAAACTGGAGTTCATCGCCGATCCGCAAGCCATGATTGACAAGACGCTGGAGCACATTGACGCCAAACGCGCGGCGCTCGGCCTGCCGGAATACGATCCGGCACGCTTCGGGCGCAGCGGTGATGACCGGATGCGCGAACTCGAAACGCTCCCCCTGGCCGAACGCCAGGCCGCACTTTACGGCACACCGGGAAAGTAGGAGGGTGATCAATGTCTCGATATATTGCAACCCGCGCGATTCGGGGGGCCAATGCGCTGGTGACCGAAGCAGAAGTCATGCTGCGACAGGCGCTAGCCGATAAAGGCTCTGATACACCTGTCGCTTTCCCCAACACGGCCTACTACCTGCCGTTGATCTTCGGCATGACCGGGCAGGAAATCGAAACTGTCGGACAGTTAAGCCCGATCCTGGAACACGCCCGCGAGCTGCTGCATCCCCTGCCGTCGGACAGCAAGTGGACCCCGTACCTGGGCGAAACGCTGGACAGTGGCATGGCGACCTTGCTGGCCGCCGAAATCATCGAAGCAATCCGCTTTGTGTATGGTTTGCAACCTGAACCGCTGGAAGGTATCCACCTGGCCGGGGGCACGGGCTACAGCTTTACCAGCCCCGATAACGGCAGCGGCAACGGCGGCGGGTACCTCAACGGCCCCATCGACGATATCCAACTGCGCTCGTGGGGCATCCAGTTGGTGGACGGGCGTATGCCCGGCTTTGCGGCGATTGTGGGCGCGGCCAAGTCGAACGAGGTCGCGGTCAAGCTCGTGCGCGAGCTGCAGCGCCGCAACATCCTGACCTTCCTGTCGGGCAATGTCAACGGGCGCAGCATCATTCACCAACTGGTCGAAGAAGGCGTCGAACTCGGTTACGACACCTACACTGTCCCCTTCGGTACCGACACCCTCAGCGCCATCTATGCGCTAGGTTTTGCGGTACGGTCGGCGCTGACCTTCGGCGGTATGAAGGGCGGTATGGCGCGCGAAATCTTGCTGTACAACAAGGAGCGCGTGTTTGCCTTCGTGCTGGCGCTGGGCGAAGTGGACGACTTGAAGTACGCTGCCGCCGCCGGTGCGATCAACTTTGGCTTCCCCGTCATCGCCGACACCGTTATCCCCGAAATTCTGCCAACTGGCGTGACGACTTATGAACACGTCGTCAGTATGCCGTTTAACGAAATCGACGGCGCAGACGACCTGGAACGCGCCGAAATCCTGGTGCAGAAGTGCATCGAGGTGCGCGGCGTCAAGGTGCGCATTGCGGATGTCCCGGTGCCGGTGCCCTATGGCTCGGCGTTCGAGGGCGAAGTGGTGCGCAAGGCCGATATGCGCGTCGAATTCGGTGGCAAGCGCTCGCGCTGCTTCGAATACCTGCATATGGCCGACCTCGACGATGTCACCGACGGCAAGATCGAGGTCGTCGGCCCCGCCTTCGACCATCTCGATCCCCAGGGCCATATGGACATGGGCATCGTGGTGCAGGTCGCGGGGCGGCAGATGCAGCCGGACTTCGAGCCGGTGCTGGAACGCCAGGTGCACTACTTCATCAACGGCGCGTCCGGCATCCAGCACATCGGCCAGCGCGATATCGCCTGGATTCGCATCTCGAATGCGGCTGCCGAAAAAGGCTTCAACCTCGAGCACTTCGGCAAAATCCTGCACGCGCGTTTCCACGCCGACTTCGGCGCAATTGTCGACAAGGTCCAGGTCACGATCTACACCGATCCCGACCAACTGCAAGATTGGCTGGCCGAGGCGCGCGAAGCGTACCAGTTCCGCAACAGACGCCTGGCCGATCTGACCGACAACGCGGTCGATGAATTCTACTCCTGCACGCTGTGCCAGTCCTTCGCGCCGGACCACGTCTGCATCGTCAGCCCGGAACGGCTGGGTCTGTGTGGGGCCTACAACTGGCTGGACTGCAAAGCGTCCTTCAACATCAATCCCACCGGCCCCAACCAGCCGATCAAGCTTGGCTCGCTGCTGGATGACGTGAAAGGCTACTGGACCGGTGTCAACGACTACGCCAGGAGCGGTTCACATGGCTCGGTCGAGACGGTTTCCATGTACTCGATCATGGAAAACCCGATGACGGCCTGTGGCTGCTTCGAGTGCATCGTGATGCTGATCCCCGAATCCAACGGCGTGATGGTCGTCAGCCGTGAAGACACCAGCATGACCCCGGCGGGCATGACGTTTAGCACGCTGGCGGGTATGGCTGGTGGTGGGCTGCAGACGCCGGGCGTGATGGGCGTCGGCAAGTTCTACCTGGTCAGCCCCAAGTTCATCTCGGCGGACGGCGGCTTCAAGCGCGTGGTCTGGATGAGCAGTGTGCTGAAGGAAACGATGGCCGACGAACTGCAAGCGGTGGCCGAACGCGAAGGCGATCCCGACCTGATCGGCAAGAGCGCCGACGAACGCTCGGTGTCTACCGTCGATGACTTGCTGGCGTGGCTGGAACAGCACAACCATCCCGCGCTGGTGATGGACGCGATCTTTTAGATCGCGGCTAGTTTACAGCACGAGTCGGGGTATACGACAGTTCAACTGAGGGGAGGTCCGTCCTCCCCTCTACCGACAACACGCCTGTTTTGCCGGGAAGGTTACACATGGCTGAAATCAAACTGGTCCGTGACCTGATGACCGTCGGGGTGCCGACGTGCCCGCCCGACACGCCCGTGATTGATGTGGTCCGGCTGCTGCTGGATAGTGGGTTGGACGCCGTGATCGTGCTGGATGCCGAAGGACATGCGGTGGGCGTGGTCAGCCGCGATGACCTGGTGCGCGCCTATGCCCAGGAGACCGAACCGGCGCTGACCGCCGAAGCCGTCATGTCCGAAGGCGTCCCCCAGATTCCACCCGACATCCCACTCACTGCCGCGGCCCAGCTCATGCGTGACCAGGGCGTGCGCACCCTGTACTTGATGCACAACGCCGACGGCATCACCTACCCGGCGGCTATGCTGTCCTACACCCACCTGCTGCGGCATCTCGCGGCTGATTCCACGGACGATCTAACCGATCTGGGAATCAAGGCTGAGCGGGAACCGCCACTGGCCCAGTTCTTTAAGCGGCGTGACGAGGCTCGTCGCCGCGCCGCAGGCAAAGGTTCATCATCGTCCTGAGTTTTTCTGTTCATCACCAATCGCTTTGATGGAGGTGCTGTTCGCACAAGGAGACATACGATGACTTCGACAACCGTGTTACAGGGTCCGTATCGCCTGACCCCGGAAGACATCCGGGCAGCGGTGACGGAGAAGCTGCCAGGCAGTTTTTTGATCGGCACCATTTCGGCGGGCGGGGACTTCACGCCCCGGATCGTGGGGCGCGCCGACCTGGACATCCGCCGCGAGCTGGAACTGCAAACCCGGCTTGCCAGCCAGTTCAATGGGTTCAAATTCCGCTACGCCTCATCACCCAAACAAGCATTTGAACAACAATGCGCTGACTTCCACGAATGTGGCGAATGCGAAGGGCTGGAAAACAAAAAGCACCCCCGCAGTCCCAGCCACGTCAACTGGTCATGCCCAGTCTGCGGCGAAAAGTATTCGACGAGGACCTGATGTTGTGGCGTGACGTATCAAAAAGACGGTTCTGTCGTCTGCTGGTATGGCTTTTTCTGGCTGACGGCTGACATGTAGCCATCCGCTATTAGCATGTCAGCTATCAGGAAAAGCAAAGCCATCTGAGCGCCTGTTCCTGCGCGTACTCGTGTGCTGGCGGCTGACATGCTGACCAACTGACGGCTGACACGCTGAATGCTGAACACTATTTTTTGAGGAGAGAGTATCGTTTATGACTGTTGAGATTCCGAAGGACTCGTGGTCAGGTACCGTGCGCACGGTGACGTTGGGCGCGACCAGCGCCGACGGCGGCACCCGCACCAAAACCCTGACGGTTGGGGGCGAGCAGGCGCTGCCGTTCATGCACTTCGAACACACGATGCCGTACCGTCCCGCTATCGCTGCCGAAATCGCCAGCAGCCGCCCCGACGACTGGTCGCCGCTGCTGCTCGAAGCATGGGCCAGTGTGATTGATGATCCGGCGGCCTGGGCGGCGGCGGCTGAAGAAGCAGGCGCAGACCTGATCCAGCTTGCTTTGCGGCCCACCGGCCCGGACGGTGAACCCACCACCCCCGATCATGCCGTTACGGTGTGCAAGGCGGTGCTGGCGGCGTGTGGGCTGCCGCTGATGGTCTTTGGGCCGGGACAGGCCGATCTGGACAATGATCTGCTGGTGCCGGTGGCCGAAGCGACGCAAGGTGAACGGGTGGCGCTGGGCCTCTGCGAAGACAAAAACTACCGCACCATTGTCGCGGCGGCGCTGGCCAACGATCATCGCGTGGTGGCGCGCGCGCCGATGGACGTCAACCTGTCCAAGCAGCTCAACATCCTGATCAGTGATATGGGACTGCCGCTAGACCGTATCCTGATGGACCCGACCACCGGCGCGCTGGGCTACGGCATCGAGTATGGCTACTCCGCGATGGAGCGGCTGCGCCTGGCTGCGTTGCAAGGTGATGCCATGACCCAACTGCCAATGCTGGTCACCCCCGGTTTTGAAACCTGGAAGACTAAAGAGTCCAAAGTGGGTGACGGTGTGCCCGAAACATGGGGCGACTGGGAATCGCGCGCTATCCAGTGGGAGACGCTGACGGCGGTCACGCTGTTGGAGTCGGGCGCAGACATCATCGTGCTGCGCCACCCGGAAAGTATGCGCCAGGTCCGCGCGGCAATTGATGCGCTCATGAAAACCGAAATAGCCTAGCGGCAAGGAAGGTAGTCAATGCCACTCACAGGTATTCAAATCTATAAGCTGCTGCCCCAAACTAACTGCAAAGACTGCGGCTTTCCCACCTGTCTGGCCTTCGCCATGAAGCTGGCGGCCAAACAGGTGGAACTGTCGCTGTGCCCCCACATCGAAGATACGTCGCAACTCGAAGAAGCATCGGAGCCGCCGGTGCGGTTGGTGACGTTGAAGGCCAACGGCCACGAACTGCAGACCGGCAACGAAACGGTGCTGTTCCGCCACGAAAAGAAGTTCTTCCACAAACCGGGCCTGTTCCTGCGCGTGCGCGACGACCATCCCGCCGATGCTATCAAAACGGCAGTTGCCGAGGTGGGCAGCTATGCGGTCGAGTACGTAGGCATGGAGTTAAACCTTGATGGCTACGCGGTGCAGTCGGTCAGCGGTGACGCGGCGGCTTTTGCCGGGGCCGTTGAGGCTGTGCGCGCGGCCAGCGACCGCCCGCTGGTGCTGATCAGCGAAGACCCGGACGTGATCGCTGCCGGGCTGCG
>JAADYV010000173.1 GCA_010092855.1 Chloroflexota bacterium
AAGAGACAGGCACCAGAAAGCGGAGAAATTGCGATCAGAGGCCACGAAAACCTTCTGTGAGTATTTAGTTGCTGTGACGGAATTTCATGAAGAAAATGAAGAAGTTGTTCCTGTTGGCGGTGATTGCCGTGCTGGCAATCTCCATGGTGCCTGTCTCTGCACAAAACGATACGACCTATGAGACAGGTAATGTGATTTTCATCCACCCCGATGGGACCGGCCTGAATCACTGGGATGCTGGCCGCATGTATTGGGAAGGCCCGGATGGAGTCCTGGAATGGGACCAACTCCCTTACATGGCCGTGTATCGTGGTCACATGCTGGACCGCTTGACCGGCACCAGCAACGGCGGCGCGACGGTTCACGCTTTTGGCTATAAGGTCACGGGTCCAGGGTCTTTTGGGCAGGACGGTGGTGGTGAAGAAGCGCGCCCGATCAACGGCCTGTCCGGTTTTGAGGGCAGCATCATGCGCGAAGCCGCGGCTGCCGGTTACCCGGTTGGCGTCGTGAACGATGGTGACGCAGCTGAGCCGGGTACGGCGGTCTTCCTGACCGAAGCAGCGGACCGTAACCTGTCCAACGAAATCGTCCGCCAGATGCTCGACGGTCGTCCCGGCTACGAAGGTGAGCCACTGCCGGTTGTGATCCTGGGTGGTGGTGAGCGCTTCTTCCTGCCGGTTGGTACTCCGATGTGCGAAGACGAAATCACCCCCGACTGCGCCGTGCATGTCGACCAGGTAAGCGGCAACGGCCCGGCCCGCGAAGACGGTCGCAACCTGGTGCAGGAAGCCATTGACCTTGGTTACGTCGTGATCCGCACCCGTGATGAGTTCGACAGCCTGATGGCTGAACTGGAAGCCGACGATACCTACGCTCCGATGGTGCTGGGCCTGTTCGCTGCCGACGACATCTTTAATGATGTGCCCGAAGAAACCCTGATCAGCCTCGGCCTGGTGGATGACAGCATGGTCGGAACCAAAGAAGGTCGTCTGATCGCCTGGGGCAGCCTGCCGGGTACGCTAGGCTACAACCCACCGTCCGCTGCCGAAATGACCGAAATGGCGCTGATCATCCTGGACCGCCGCTCGGAGGAAGTCGGACTGCCGTTCTACCTGGTAGCCGAGGTCGAGAGCACCGATAACCTGCCCAACAACGCCAACGCCATCGGGATGCTGCGCGCTGTCAAGCGCGCCGATGCCGTGGTCGGCGTGGCCCGTGACTACCTGGCCGACAACCCCGATACCCTGATCCTCACCGCTGCCGACAGCGACGGTGGCGCGCCACAGGTCTTCTCTCCGGCTCCCGTGGACGATGTGATGGGATATGTGACCACCAGCGGCGGTAACCCCACCGGCGTGGACGAAAGCCGCGACTTTGGCTTCCCCCTGGATGGTATCGAAGGTCAGAGCACGATGCCCTTCATCGCCGCCCCGGATGCCTTCGGCAACGAGCTGGACTTCGCCATCGGCTGGCCCGGCCCCAACGATGTTGCCGGTGCGATTCTCTCTCGTGCCGACGGCCTGAATGCGGAACTGCTCAACACCGAATTCAGCGTCCAGTTCGACAATACCGACATCTACCGGATGCAGTATGTCACACTCTTTGGCGAGCTGCTGCCCGCGCCTTACGGCCAGATGGCTCCGACGCGCGGCGAGTAGTAACTTTAGCGCCCGACAGCAACTGAATAGGTAAGCGTAGGACCCGGCGTTCACCGGGTCCTATTCGGTTCTCAGCCGGGCGCTGCCACCTTCAGGATTCGCCGCCGAACAGGTCCGGGTACAGCCACGCCGCGATGATCTCGATGCCCTCGATGGTGTTGTTCGACGAGGGCAGCAGATAGCGCGCTGGCAGCAGCATTGTGTGGGGAGCGGTGCTGACCTCAACAATCATCTGGATGCCGCCACGCATTCTGGTTGAATTACTTGAGTTCCTTGGCACCTACCCAGCCCAACGTAGCATCCAGGTCACATATCCACACTCGGTGGCGCATAACGAACATAACACTGTATGGGTGGCACGCGAGAAAAGTCAGCGCCTTTTGTGTTGTACCAATCCACCGTCTAATCAACCACGCCAACATAGTCCGTTCTCTGGCAACTGTCCATAGCCAAATACCTCTTGACACGCCACAGATGCATGTTATGATTCCATCCAATTGATAAACTTTTTCAATTAGGAATTACATATCATCACATGAAAGTGCTTGCCCTGTGCGGCCAGACACAAGCCAAAGCGGAGATGCCCATCATGGACGACCGCATACCGATCACGATCCTGTCCGGCTTTTTGGGGGCCGGAAAAACCACGCTGCTCAACCGCATTCTTCATGCCGATCACGGGTTGCGTATTGCCGTGTTGGTCAACGATTTTGGCGCGATCAATATTGATTCGCGGCTGGTGGTGGGCGTCCAGGGGGAAACTGTGAGTCTGTCCAACGGATGCATTTGCTGCTCGATCCGCGACGATCTCGCGGTTGAAGTAATGCGTTTGTTGGCGCGGGCTGAACCCCCGCAGCACATTATCATCGAAGCGAGCGGTGTTTCCGATCCCTACGCGGTCGCGATGACGTTCACAATGAGTGAACTGCGTACTCTGGTGGGCATCGACAGTATCATCGCCGTGATCGACGCCGAGCAGGTGCGCTCGCTCCGGCGCAAA
>JAADYV010000174.1 GCA_010092855.1 Chloroflexota bacterium
CACCGGGACCAGAATGCAGCACAGAACATCTTGCACGACGCCTTAACCGGGCGCTCAAGCCGGTTCTCCTGTGGAGCGCAGGAGTACAAAGGTGGAGCCAACATAAGACCACAGCATCAGCGTGGCACAAGCGTTGAAGCCTAGAAGCCCAACAGCTTTAGCATTGGGTAGCTCACAAACCGCCATATAAGTAATGCATGGTGAGTAGTGGCGACCAAAGATATTGGAGTCGCTTCAGCAGACTTTTTGATCATGTAGCTGCGCGGCTTTGAGCCCACAGCGTAAGGGGCGCAGCGCCTTCTTTGATAGGGAACGTTGAGCCAGCAGATAGATATGGGGAAATGCATAGCTTCGGCGAATATGCTATGGTTACGCAAAAGAGTTGATCAACGATGGAACAGGAGGAGTTTGCCATGATGCGCATACGTGAAACCATGCGGGACCTGGTCGCGCGCTGGGGGCGGCTGGACACAGTCTCCCGGCAGATTCTGCTGGTGTTGGTGACGGTGGCGGTGCTGCTGTCTGTTCCCGCCGCGCTGATCAATGGCGATTGGGCAGGGCTGCTGCTCAACCTGGGTACCGAGTTGGCCGGGGCTGCCGTGACATTTGTGCTGCTGGATCAGATCGTGGGGGCCAATACTCGCAAACGCGATCTCTCTGCGCAGTTGAGCAGCCAGGTCAACGATGTGGCCAAAGCCGCCGCCGAGGACCTGCGCCGTCATGGGTGGCTGGTCGACGGCTCGCTGCAGCAGGTGCAGTTGTCCCAGGCGAATTTGCAGGACGCCAACCTGCGCAACGCCAATCTGCGGGAGGTGGTGCTGTTCCAGGCCAACCTGCAGGGCGCAGACTTGCGCGGGGCGGACCTGAGCGGCGCGATCCTGACCCGTGCAAACCTGGGCGGCGCGAATCTATCCGGGGCCGCCCTGACCGCCGCTGCCATGCTGAACGTGGAGTGCGATCCGCGCACGATTCTGCCCGACGGCTCCCACTGGACGCCGCGCACCAGCCTGCACCGGTACACTGGCCTGGTGGACCCCACCGCTGATTTTTAGCGGGTTAGCGGCGTGGCCAGGCGGTTGCGGCTGCAACGGGCTTCCGTACTCAGCGGCTACCCACAACTAATAATTAACCACCAACAGCTTTTAACCAATCACCAACAGCCAATCACCAACAACCAAACTGAGCCGGACTCACACCGGGGGAAACAAGGCGGGCAAACCGTTTTATAACCCAAACTAGTACCGGAGTACGCTATCATAGTACAGATACGTTCTTTATTCTAAATGTATAGATTCGTAAAGATGTTTGAATGGTGCATTGTCAAGGATTGGGTGGGATGTATACCAAGAATGAGTTGATGTTCCCCCACTATGCTATTCCGCATGTGCAAGACACCCGGGGTGAAAGCTGGCGCGAGCTGGTTGAACGGGTGATGCGGCTGCCCGAAACCCACGAAGACGTACTGGCCTTTATGCTAATGATGATCCGCATCAACGGGTGCATGGCCTGTGAAACCGACAGCTACCGGGCGATGCGCGGCTGTACGATGTGCACGCTGCAAACGCTGCGGCGCTATAAAGGGGGCGACGCGGAATTGCTGGCCCAGTATGCGCAAGCCCAGGCGGATGTCCGGGAGTACCTGGCACAAACCGAACCATTGGTCCTGTTCGCGGATTTGATGCTGGAACCGCTGTAACACCCGCTTGTGTGAAGTGCCCCAAAAAGGGTATAATTACCAGCGAATGCGGGCCAGCACAGGTGCCGCATTCGTGCATTTAGGGCGACGGAAAACGGTTTTTTAACGGCAACCGGACGAAACGCTAACGACTCAACACGCGACGGTCGCACCGCAACCGACATTCAAAGGCAAATTCTCGAATGAGTATGCGCGAACCCGATTGGGAAGCCCTGGCCGACCTACAGTTTTTGCTCTATAACCGCATTGCAGATTCGTTGAACGCGGCGCTGTCGGCCATTGCGCTGAGCGACATGCCCGATGCCGGAGACAAACCGCCTGGGTATTGGAAAGAACGCGCCTCGAACAAAATCGCCAACGTGCTCAACCTCTTCACAGCCTGGTCCTACCTCATTCGCTACAAGATGGGCGAAACCATCCCCGACCGCGCGGTGCGTCCGTTTCCGGCCAATTCGCTGCTGGAATGGGTGGGCAAGCAGTTGCAGCTCAGCCCTCCGCCGCGCATCGACACCGACCCGCTGCTGCACGCCAACCAGGAAACGCTGCAAGAAGCCCTGATCCTGCTCTATTCGGCAGCGTTCACCCAGGGTAGCGGCGTCCGGTTGGAAGTTGAAGCGTCCGAGCAGGGGTTGTGGTTCCGCATTCGCTTCAACCGGCTGAAGACCATGCCCGCGACGTTTGATGAACTGGTCGAGTCGTTTGGCGATCACTGGCGCGCACAGGACACTGTGTTCGAACTTAAGACGGCACGGGACTTCGTGCGGCTAAACGGCAGCGAATTGATGCTGGCTGCCACCCAGCACATGGGCGAATTTGGCTTTTTCGTGCGCCGGGCAGGCACCGTCAAGCGCAAGACCGGGCTGCTTTCGCCCGAAGCGCTCAAGAGCCTGTCCCCACCCAAACCAGCCCCACCCGCGGCCCAGGCCCCACCAGCACCAGCGGTCTCTTCGTCTGCACCGACCGAGTCGCCCGGCTCTGCGCCAGCCGCAACGTCGGTGTCAGCCGACGACAACGCGACACCCGTGATGCCCGACGAGCAGGGGGACCAACCGGTTCCGGCTCCGTCCGTGGCCGAGCTGCGTCCCAAGCCGACCAACACTGCGCCTCAGCCCGATACCGCGCCTGCCGAACCGTCACCCCCTGGCGACAAGGTCACGTTGCAATCTGATGACCCGACGCGGAAGATCGTTAGCCGCAGCCCGGAAACCGGCTTCAGCGCGCCGACACCGGTCGTCCGAAAGCCGCGCAAACCGTATAGTCCGTCCGCCCCGGCCAACAACAAATCCCGGCCAGTGGTCACGCCCGGCCAGAGGAGTACACCTGCATCTGATAAGCCAGCGCCCGAACAGACGCCGCGCAAACCGGCAACCCCGCAGCAGCAGACTCCGCCCGTTCAGGGAACCCCGGCGGGCCGCAGCATCGAAACCCCGGTTGTGCCGCTGACGCCGCGCTATTCGACCGCTGGCCAGCCGCCAGCCAAGCCGACTGCAACTGAAGATTCCACGACCCCTGATCAAGCGGCGGAAGAATGGTCCGCTGAACAGGAGACCCCGGCACAGCTTGAGCGCAAGCCAGACCCCAAAACCGACACACTGATTATTCCCGTCAAACTGCCCGAGCCAGCGCCGCCCCACACACCGCGCAAGCCCCCTGCCGCGACATCCAATGTCGCTCTGACCCGTGAAACCCAATCGTTCCGTCCCGTGACACCGGACGCGGCGGCTTCTGGCGACTCGGCAGTTTCCGCTGACCCAGCGATTGCTGCTGATGAAACCCAGGACGACACCTCGGTACCTCCCCAGGACGGACCCACACCAGATACACCAGAGGGAGCCTCATGACGACCTTCCAGGAATTGCACTGGGACAGCATCAAGTTTCTCAAGGACCATCTCTACCGCCGCCTGGCCAGCCCACTGAACAACGCCCTGGGACGGCTGGCGATTGCACAGCACGTCGATAACCCGGACGAAGCCGATGCCCAGTTCCGGCGCGTTGAGCAGAGCCTGGAGATCGCGCTGAACCTGATCAAAGCGTGGGCCGCTCTGATTCATGTGCAAAGTGGGGGTGAGATTCACGATCACCAGCGTCGCGTAATCGCGCCCGATGGTCTGCCGCCCTGGTTGGTCGACTATTTGAACATGCGCACTGCGCTGCGCATCGAGCACACGCTGCCGCTGTTCGTCCATATCGAGAGTCTGTACGAGATGCTGCTATCGATGTGCCAATTGGGATCAACAGTGGGCACGCTTAAGCTGATGTCGCTGACCGACGCCAAGGGCGACCCGGAATCGGTGTGGGTGCGCGCTGTGTTCGAGCCGCCGCCCAGCGGCACCTATCGCAGCCTGAACCGGCTGGTGAGCGACCTGAAGGACAGCAACCC
>JAADYV010000175.1 GCA_010092855.1 Chloroflexota bacterium
AGTCACGATTTTGATGCCGTTGCGCACTTCGCGGCCTTCATCGAAGCCGGGGAATCAATGCAGTTGCCCGGCAAGTATTTCCATAACAACGTCAACAACACGCACAACCTGCTCGACGCCATGACTCGGCACGGGGTCCAGCGGTTGATTTTCTCCTCGCCGGCGGGCGTGTACGCCAGCAAAAACGCGCCGCTTAACGAAGACGATCCCTTTGGCCCGGCCAGCGTCTACGGCGCAACCAAGCTGATGATCGAGCAGATGTTGAGCTGGTATAATGCGGTGGTTGGCCTGAACTACGCGGCGCTGCGCTACTTCAACGCCTGCGGCGCGATGCTGGACGAAAACGGTACGCCCATTTGCGGCGAGGATCACCATCCCGAAACGCACCTGATTCCGCTTACGCTCCAGGTGCCGCTGGGCCAGCGCGACACGATCTACATTTTTGGCAACGATTACAATACGCCGGACGGCACCTGCATCCGTGATTACGTCCACATCGAGGACCTGGCGTTGGCGCATGTCCTGGCGTTGGAAGCGCTGGGCAATGGCCAGAGCAAGATGATATACAACCTGGGCAACGGGCGTGGCTACAGTGTCAAAGAAGTGATCGACGTGGCACGCGAAGTAACCGGCATTGACTTCCCCGCCACCGAATCTGAGCGGCGGCCCGGCGATGCGGATATGCTGATCGCGTCGTCCGAGCTGATCAACCAGGAACTCGGCTGGGAGCCGCGCATCCCAAATTTGACGGACATCATCGCGTCGGCGTGGCAGTGGCACCAGACGCATCCCAAAGGCTATGATGACCAGGATGCACAGGGGTAATCATTCGCCTCTTGAATTTGGCGCTGGTCAAGGGATTCGATATGCACATCGCGTTTAACGGCTGGTTCTGGAACCAACCTTTCACCGGCAGCGGGCAATATTTGCGGCACCTACTGGCTGCACTGCACGAGGTCGCGCCGGAGCTGCGTGCGACGCTGGTGGTGCCCGACCACGCCCAGACATTGGACAATCTGCCCCCCGATACGGACGTGCTGCCGGTCAAGACGGCGGGCAGCGGGCACATGGGCAAAGTCATGTTCGAGCAGCGGGGTTTTCCACGCGCCGTCGAGCGCCTGAAAGCCACTCTCGCTCATGTACCCTACTGGGGACCGCCGCTGCGCTCGCCGGTGCCGCTGGTGTGCAGCGTGTTGGATGTAATCCCACTGCTGGTGCCCGCCTATCACGCCGGGTTCCGCAACCGACTGTATACCGGGCTGGTCAAGGCAGCCGCACGCGGCGCAACCCACATCCTCACCATTTCCGACGCCAGCAAGCGCGATATCGTGCAGCACATCGGCGTTCCGGCGGAGCGGGTGACGGTCACGCTGCTGGCTGCCGATGACGTGTTCAGTCCTGATCTCCAACCTGGGGATGAGGCGGTGCGCGCCCGTTATGGCCTGGAAGACGTGGACGACTTCGTGCTGTACCTGGGATCGTTCGTGGCCCACAAAAATGTCGAACTGCTGCTGGCAGCGTACACTTACGTTGTGAAAAGCATGGGGCCAGACGTGCCGCTGGTGCTGGCGGGACGCCCTCCCGACACCTGGGGGACGCCGCGATTCCCTGATCTGCCCGCCTATGCCGAGAAGCTAAACTTCACCGATGATAACGTGCTGCGCTGGATCGGCCCGGTGGACGAAGCAGATAAGCCCGCGCTCTATCGGCTGGCGCGGGTGTTTGTGTTCCCCAGTCGTTACGAAGGCTTCGGTCTGGGACCGCTCGAAGCGATGGCCAGCGGCACCCCGGTTGTCGCGTGCGATGTCTCGTCGCTGCCGGAAGTGGTGGGCGATGCTGCCTTCCTGGGCCAGCCGGACGACCCAGAGGCAATGGGCGGCGCAATCCTGTCGCTGCTGGTCGAGCCGGAACACGCCGCCGCCATGCAGCAGCGTGGCCTCGACCGCGCCCGGACCTTTTCCTGGCAGCAAACCGCCGAGCGCACCCTGGCCGCCTATCGCGCCCTGTTGCAGACCAATTGATACCTTTGCACGTAGCCAAATTACTACTGCATGATATACTCGCTGTTCCTGTCTGTTGGCTATTGTCCCAGGAGTTTGTTCATGCGCGATTTTATTGCGAATCGGGTTCACGCCGTGCCCCCCTCCGGCATCCGCCGCTTTTTTGATATCAGCGCCACGATGGATGACGTGATTTCGTTGGGTATTGGGGAGCCAGATTTTGTTACGCCTGCTGCTGTGGTGCAGGCCGGGATCGAGTCCTTGAACCAGGGCCGCACGCACTACACTAGCAACAGCGGCACCCTGGAACTGCGCACCGCGATAAGTGCGTATTTGCAGCGGTTGTACGACATCGAGTACAACCCGGAGCACGAAATCCTGATCACCGTGGGCGTCAGCGAGGCGCTATACCTGGCGTTGACGGCCACCCTTGACCCCGGCGACGAGGTGATCGTGCCCCAGCCAAGCTTTGTGTCCTATGCGCCGGAAGTGGCCTTTGCCAACGGCGTACCAGTTATCATCAACACCACCGTCGATAACGCCTTCCAGGTAACCGGGGCCGATATCGAGGCGGCCATCACGCCCAAGACCAAAGCGATCCTGATCGGCTACCCCAACAATCCCACCGGCGCGGTCATGACCCGCGAGCGACTGGCCGAGATCGCGGCAGTGGCCGCCCGGCATGACCTGCTGGTCATCTCCGACGAAATCTACGACCGGTTGGTGTACGGCATCGAACACACTCACTTCGCCAATCTGCCCGATATGCGTCCGCGCACGATTGTGCTGGGGGGCTTCAGCAAGAGCCATGCCATGACCGGTTGGCGCTTGGGCTACGCTGTTGGCCCGGAGGAACTGGTCGCCGCCATGCGCAAAATCCACCAGTACACCATCATGTCTGCACCGACTGCGGCCCAGGACGCCATTGCCGCCACGCTTTTGGAGATAGATGACGCAGTGGAGCAGATGCGGGCCGAGTATGACCGCCGCCGCCGTTTGATCGTGTCGGGCTTCAACGAACTGGGCCTGGATTGCTTCGAGCCGCGCGGCGCGTTTTACGCCTTCCCCGACGTCCGCGCCTCTGGCCTGGACGAGCAAAGCTTTGCCGAAAAGTTGCTCGAAGAAGAACAGGTCGCCGTCATTCCTGGCACAGCCTTCGGTCAAAGCGGAACCGGTTTTGTGCGCGCGAGTTATGCCACCGAATACGCCCAAATTGAGGTCGCGCTGGAACGGATGCACCGGTTTATGCAGCGCTACGGCTAGGGCACGGGCGGGCAGTTGCCAGGAACGCACTTTTGGACCACAATGCGCGTGTATCGAATATCGTTGGGCCAGGAGACAACCCGTGAACGGCGAAGAAAAAGAAAAACAATTCCAGGAACTCGGTCAAGTAATGCAGCGCCGGGCACATGAGCACGATGTCATCGCCCGGAACCTGAAAGATTTTGCGAGCCAGTTGTTTGCGGCCATTGAAACCGTGTTGGCAGAGACACAGCAGCGCGGCATACCCGGTTTGGGCAAGTCGCGGCGCATTGTCCATCCCGCCGGTGAAGGGCGCGAGGGCCTGCAGATCTTCATCGAAGATTGGAGCATCATCTTCGTACCCTTGATGGGCTACGCGCGCCCGAACCGGGACGACGAAGCGCGCATTCCCCCGTACCAATTTAAGGAGTTGTGTGGACGCATCGGCGCGTTTTTGACCGACGATCCCACCGCCGACGCTTTTTACGACTTCATCATCTTCAACGATGAATCCTGGTTTGCATGGGGCTATGGGTGGCCAAAACAGCAGTCGGACATTCAAAGCACCGATTTCGAAGCGCTGGCGCTCGACTTGATCCACAGCTTCGTCAAAGACATTTTCATGACCTGGAACTCACGCGAAGAAACTCTGCTTTCCACCGCGCTCGACACCAAAAAACGGGCCTACACCTTTGGCTTGCCCGGAGAGGAACGCCAGGGCGTTTAACCCAGAACAACCGTTTTGCTGACGGACAACCTACATTGTTTGTGTATTGCGACAGTGTAGGTTTTTTGATCGGAAAATCGGCCCTGATTCAAAAATGGGAAATAGAATCGCCAATGTTAAAATTTCCGAGCTGTTCGAAAGTTTTAACATTTGGGATTTGGGCAATATCCCACAATATCCCAAAACCCCCAAATACAGGGGCTTGACCCCTGCTGAACCCCCATATATGGGGCTTACGAAAGCTACGACTCGTGATGAAAAAGAGGTCTTTCAGGTCTTGGGATTCACAGCCCGTGACTCAATCTGGGGAAAGCTTAAAAATTTGGAATCTTTAAGGTTTTGGGGCCGAATCCGATTGAGTCTCAGGCCATAATTTGTTAAAATGGTTTTACTTTGACAGAGGGGTAAGTTCCTCACAAGGTGGTGCTCGAAACTGGTCTGAAATCCGAACTGGCGTCACGGGCACTCCACAAAACTCGTCCTGGCATCTAATGTCACCGGGCAATATTCAGAAAACATCGTACATAGTGTTCAGTCGCGGACAGGCACATAATATCGTTGCCCTGTCTTTAGTGTCCCTTTGTGCCAACTCGGGCCGAGGAAAAGCCGAATGTTATCCGCACGCGATGCCTGGCAAGCCACTATGGGCCAGCTTCAGGTCCAACTCAACCGCACTACGTTCGATACGTGGCTGCGCGGTGCCGAGTTGTTGGCATACGAAGATGGCGAATTCGTGGTGCGCGTGCGTAACGCATTTGCCAAGGATTGGATCGAGGAACATCTGGCTCATCTGGTGACCCAGGCGCTGGAAAAGGTCTTCAAGCGCAGCGTTCAGATTCGCTATGTGGTCAATGTACCCAGCCACCTGGAAAGCAACCTGCCCTCGCCGGGTGCATTGTGGGAAGCTCAGCGGCGTAAGTATGCCAATAAAAACGGGACATCGGCTCCGGCGGCAGTGGACAACCCCGCCAACACCGCCCCGCAGGAAGAGCGCGCGGCAGACGGCACGACGGCCAGTGAGACGGCGACCGAACAGCCGATTGACTATTCGGAATGGGACCCGCGTGTCACCGATATCAAGTTTGGACGGCACACTAACCGCCCCCAATCGTCAACCGAGCTGGACCAGCGCTACACGTTTGACACGTTCGTGACCGGCCCGTGCAACCAGTTCGCGCAGGCAGCAGCCCTGGCAGTGGCCGAAACACCGGGCGAAACCTATAACCCGCTTGTGCTGTATGGCGGTACTGGGCTGGGAAAAACTCATCTGCTGCACGCGATTGGCCAGGCATGTCAGGCGCAGGGCAAACGGGTGTTGTATGTGGCCGCGGAAGCCTTCACCAACGAACTGGTAGCCGCGATCCGCGCCCGCAAGACGGACGCGTTCCGCACGCGCTACCGCGAAGTGGATGTGCTGTTGGTGGACGACATCCAGTTCATCGAGGGCAAAACCAGCACCGAAGAGGAATTCTACCACACCTTTACCGCGCTGTA
>JAADYV010000176.1 GCA_010092855.1 Chloroflexota bacterium
CGCCCCATCCCGCTGGACACGGTCTTCCTGACCATCCACGCCGCGCGGGACCAGCACCAGATCAACTATGTACTGGTCGGGGACTCGATTGCCACCCTGCACAAACAACACTTCCTCGCATTCCTGGAGCGTGTCCACCGGGAAATCCCCGATATCACGCTGCACTTCAATTCGACGGTGGACCGGTGGGACGAGGATATCGCGGCGGCTTGTGCCGACCTGCGGCGGAGTGTGTGGTTTGGCTTCGAAAGCGGTTCGCAGCGCATACTGAACTTGCTGCAGAAGGGCACACAGGTCGAGCAGGCGTACCGGGCGGCGGCCTTGTGCGAGCAGTACGACATCCCCGCCGGATTCAACGTGCTGATCGGGCTACCAGGCGAAACGGACGACGACTACCAGGCCACCATGCGCGTGCTGGAAGCGTGTCCCGCCGTGCATCCCAACCCTAACATCTTTAACCCGCTGCCCGGTACGGCGCTTTACCGGCAGTGCGTGCGAGATGGCTTGCTGGTGCGGGAACGGGATTATTCGATCTGGGACCGGGAGCGCATTTTCGAGGCAGATTTTCAGGGACCGGTGCGCAGCGTGGACTACCGGCGCGTGATCGCGTACTATGACCAGATGCGCGCGATGCAGGCTGACCCCAACCGCTCGTTGGTGCGGTAGAGAGGCCGTCACTGGCGCAACCTCGCGGTGGGCAGAGGGTGGTACTCAAATCTCCAGGGCGGGTAATTCGTTGCGGTGCATCACAATGTAGTTGGCCAGCAGGTCATCGATCAGGTTCTCGTCGAGCGCCAGGAACCGGTTGGTCAGCGCTTCGAGCTGGTCTTTGGCGTCGTCCAGAATGCTGTACCATTCCGGGGAACGCATGGCGACCCCCATGCCGAACATCTCGCGGGGAAAAAGCTCATTGGCCTGACGAATGATGCCAGCAGCATCCTTGGCCCCGATCTGCTCGTAGGCCCACACTGTCTCTGGCCCATAGTCACCGGCGGGATGATAGTAAAAACCGTCCAATCCGCCCATGATGATCTCGAAGCGCGCCGATGAGATCAGGCTGATCACGCGCTCAGCATCGTTGAGTTGTTCGAAGCCCAGCCACTGGCGAATGGCATCGGTGGCATTCATGATCGCGGCGATTTCTATCGGGTCCATAACGCGCACTTTCTGCAAACCCAACTCCTACCAACCCAACCGGGAGGGGCGCAACCCCTTACGCCCCTTATTATGCGCTATTTACCCCTGTCCGGGCAAATGCTCGTGTTCGCGCGGCTGGCCCAACCGGGCACGCTCTTCCTCGACCAGTTCCGGCTCCAGCTTGCGGAACAGCGCTTCTGGTTTGCGCAGCGTCTGCCCCACCGGGAGATTGCCGGGTTCCCAGCGCCCGGCTGCCCCTGTGCCGTCGTAGGTCAACACGTCGTGCGCGCGTTCGGATTCCTGCACCGTCTCGATGTGCTGTTCGCCGAATAACGTACCTTCATACCCCAGGAACTCGTGCACCCGCTGCGAGGTGAAGGGGAGGTACGGGGCCAGGATGGTCTTCAGGTGGTCGATGCATTGCAGTGCGGTGTAGATGGTAGTGGCTGCCTGCTGCTTGTCTTCCTTGACCACCTTGAACCAGGGCGCGCGATCCAGATAGGCGTTGACCTCGCGCACCAGCGCCATCGCCTCGGACAGCCCGTCGCGCAGCTTGACCGCGCTCATCAGGTCGCCTACCCGCTCGAACCCGGCTTCGACTTGCGCCAGGATATCGCGGTCCATCTCGCGCAGTTCGCCGGGGTCTGGCACCTGGCCCTCGAAGTGCTTGGCCGCGAACTTCAGCACGCGGTTGACCAGGTTGCCCCACGCCGCCAGCAGTTCGGTGTTGTTGCGCGTGATGAAGCCGTCCCAACTCCAATCCGAGTCGCGGGTTTCGGGTGCGGTCATGGTGATATAGTAGCGGATCGCGTCGGGATCGTAGCGCTCCAAAATGTCGGGCACCCAGATGGCCCAGTTGCGGCTCTTGGAAAACTGCTTGCCTTCGATGTTCATGAACTCGTTGGCGGGCACGTCATACGGCAGCGTGATGTGCCCGTCGCCGTCTTCCGCGTACAGGCCATCGATGCCCAGCAGCTCAGCCGGCCAGATGATCGAGTGGAACTCGATGTTATCCTTGCCGATAAAGTTGTATATTTTGGCCTGGTCGTTGTACCACCACTGCTTCCAGGCGTCGGGCTGGCCGGTATTTTCGGCCCACTCGATACTGGCCGTGAAGTAGCCCATGACCGCCTCAAACCAGACGTACATGCGCTTGTCTTCCCAGCCCTCCAGCGGAATCGGAATGCCCCACGCGATATCACGCGTGATGGGGCGGCCTTTCAGGTCGTCGACCTTGTTCTGCGAAACGCGCAGCACGTTAGGACGCCAGTGCTCCTGCTTGGCCGGATCAGCCAGGTACGCGCGCAGTTGGTCGATGAAGGCAGGCAGGTCCAGGAAGAAATGCTCCGTTTCGCGGACAACAGGCGTGCTGCCGTCGGTCTTGCTGCGGGGGTTGATCAGCTCTACCGCGTCGAGCAAGTTGCCGCAGTTGTCGCACTGGTC
>JAADYV010000014.1 GCA_010092855.1 Chloroflexota bacterium
GCCTCGAAATACCCGCGTTCGGCCAGGTCTGCCATGCGCACTTGCTGCACGGTCAGCGCGGCATACGGGCCGCGCTCAAACATTTTGGCCGCCGAAATGGTGTCCGGCTCATAGTCCAACGCAATCGCCAGCAAAAACCAGTGTGGAATATCGTTCAGACCCTGGTCTTCGACGGCTTGCTGGTAAGCCGGGGCGTACTGCGGCTGCATGGCGGGGGGCAGTTCACGTACCAGTTCATATACTTTGCTGCGTTCCATGGTGTCATCTCCTTGTAACAGATTGCCATTCACAAAAAGGCGAAGCAGGCCTCGCCCAACCGGCCTCGCCCCACTCTCCATGTGTCGCCCGTCAGGCCACACGCAGATAACAATGGGTCATGTGCCACACCAGGGCCTTGAGATCGGCGGCTCGCTGCGGCACGTCGAGCACCTGGCGCGCGCCGTGCTGGTAGGCTTTGCGGCGGTAGAAGTGTGGCATTTCGCGCCCCACGACCATCACCTTCAACCGGGGATCCAATGCTGTCAGCTCGCGCAGCACCACTACCTGGTCCAGGTGTTGCACTTCCAGCCCCACCACGACCAGATCAAACACATAAAAGTCCAGCGCCCGTTGCGCATCGACATGGTCTTCCACAAACGTGATCGACACCTCGCGTTCCGCCAGCAGGCTGACGGTGTCCATCAGCACATGCGCGGGACCACCAGGCCGGTCAACGACCAACACCTGGGCCGGGCAGCCCACCGAAGCGTAGGTGTTGAGTTGACGGGTATCGACTTGTTGACGCATTCTTCTCACCTCGCTTGCTACATTGTTTAATTGCATCATTGTGCAATTGTGCTAACATTGTAGCATGACAACTGGTCGTTGTCAAGCGCTCACACAAGCCGCGCAGCGCCGGCCATCATTTTCTTTTTTGGCACGTCACCATTACAATCCATCGCATTGTATCTGTATTACGTGGGGAGACCGAACCATGGAATCAGAAGAAAACAAGGCACTGCAGCGCACGCATTACGATGACATCACGCTGCCGATCTACGAGCGCTGCCTGGCCGACGAGAGCGCGCTGGTCGGTGCCGGCCTGCCGCAGCGTTATATGAAAGTACACCGGCTGGTGGAAGCGTATGTGGACGAGCAGCTGGGCAGCGACCACAGCGGGCAGGCGCTAGTCGATTTTGGCTGTGGATGGGGTGAATGGGCGTGTTATTTCGCCACGCTGGGATTCGAGGTCTGGGCCCAGGATATCTCGGAGGGCAATGTCAAGCTGGCCGACCTCCGCGCCCAGCGCAACAACCTGGACGTGCGCATCCATACGTCGGACTGCACCGCGACCGAGTTCCCCGATGTCCACTTCGATATGGCGACCGGCATGGCGCTGGTACATCACCTCACGCTGGAGGAAGAGCAGCGCTTCTATGACGAGGTCTACCGCGTACTCAAGCCAGGGGGCTACGCGCTGTTCAAAGAGCCGCTGAAGGAAATGGCATGGTTCCGGCGCGTTGTGGAACTGGTCCCCGTGCGCGACAAACGCAATCCCCGCCCTTCGCGCCTGTCGCCCCAGTGGAAAGCGTATGCCGCGCAGGAGCACGAACCGGAACGCCCGGTCTCCGTCGCGCACTTCCGGCAGGCATTCCCACCCGACAAATGGGACGTGGTGCGCGTGGTGCCCACCGGCCTGTTTTCCCGACTGGACCGGCTCACCCGCCACACTCCAACCCGCACCGCGATTCATGACTGGGACTACCGGGTGTTTCACCGGATGACGTTTTTGCGCAAGCTGTTCCGCAATGTGATCGTGATTGTGCGCAAACGGGCCTGACGCTTTTCCTCACCCGATTTGTCGGCAAAAACGCACGATTCGCGGTATAAACAGCGCATGAACCAGAAATTCTATGACACCATCGCGCGTTTCTATGACGCAGAAAATGCCGAGATGACCGACGACCTGCCGCTTTACCGCGAACTGGCGGCGGCGTGTGGCGATCCAGTGCTGGATGTAGGCTGTGGCACGGGTCGCGTGATGCTGCACCTGGCCCGCGCCGGGCATACGGTTGTGGGTGTGGACCATTCGGCGGCGATGCTGGCGCGCGGCCAACACAAACTCGACGCTTTGGACGACAAAAAGAAAGACGACGTCCAGCGCCGGGTGACGTGGGTGCAAGGCGACGTGCTGACTGCCGAACTGCCCGGCCCATTCAACCTGATCGTAGTGCCCTACAACGGCTTTATGCACTTCCACCACCAGGCGGAGCAACAACACGCGCTGCGGCGCTTCAAGGAACTGCTTGCTCCAGAGGGGCAGATCGTGCTCGACCTGCCCAACGCTGGCGAAGCCTTCGCCAGCCAGGACGACAACGCCGTGTCGCTGGAGCGCACCTTTGTCGAGCCAGACAGCGGGCACCTGGTGCTGCAGCAGTCGGTGAGCGAACTCAACCGTGTCACACAGCAGATGCACATCACCTGGCTGTACGACGAGATCGCGGCGGATGGCACGCTCAAACGCACCGTTTCGCCGCTAGTGTTGCGCTATGTGTTTGGCGCAGAACTGGACCTGCTGTTGGCCGCGGCGGGTTTGCAGCGCCGGGAGGTTTTCGGCGACTATTGGGATGGCCCGTTCGAAGACGGCAGCCCGCGTATGATCGTGGTCGCCGGGCACGTGGAGGCCGAATCGACATGACCCCCCGCCGCTGGTTGTGCGTGATGGTAGGGGGATTGTTGGGGATGGCGGTACTGCTGGCCGGGTGTGATGCGGCCACCGGCGACGAGGCGACGCCCACCGTGTCCCCGGTGGCAGTGCGCGTGTGGCCCAGCGCCACCGTATTGCCGCTGCTGCCCACCCGCGACAGTTTTGGCGCGCCCGCCATCGGATTCAGCAATCCCACCCAGGCGCGCATGGCTGCTGAAGGCCAACCCGACGAAGCTCCACCTACGCGCACGCCAGAGCCGACGGCTGTTTCCCTGGGGCTGAGACTGCCGGTGGGGAGTGGCATCGACTTGCAAGCCACGTACTACACCGCGCCCCTCCGCCCCACGCCCGGCGTGCTGCTGGTGCATATGGCGGGCCGGGATCGCACCAGTTGGGAACCACTGGCCAACCGCCTGCAGGCCGAGGGGTATATCGTACTGACGGTTGACTTGCGCGGGCACGGCGAGTCGGAAGGAAGCGTGGATTGGGCCCAGACGCAGGACGACCTGCGCGCGGTACTGGATGAATTCGCCGGGTATTCAGGCGTGGACGCCAGCCAACTGATCGTGATCGGGGCGGGCGAAGGCGCAAACCTGGCACTCAACGTCTGCGTGGATCGCGCAGGCTGTGCGGCGGCGGTGCTGCTCAGCCCGCAGGTGGACTATCACGGCATCACCACGCCGGGCGCGATGGCGCGGCGGGGGGATCGCCCGGTGCTGATCCTGGCCAGCGAAAACGATGGCCGCAACCCAGCCGACAGCCAAACCCTGGACAATGCGGCAATTGGCGACCATCGCCTTATAATCTACCCTACCGGGCACGGCACCGACATCCTGACCGCCCACCCGGATGCCGTCGCGACGATCACCGTTTGGGTGCGCGAGCGAGTTCCGCCGCCCACTAC
>JAADYV010000177.1 GCA_010092855.1 Chloroflexota bacterium
ACAACGACAACTTGCGGATATGATGCTGGCGGCAGAACGCAGCAATCTGGTCCTGCGGGATCGACAAGCGCGCCTGCACCGCTGTGGACATGTCCGTATCCTACCCGCCCAGCGTGAAGAACGTCACCACGCCGTCGTTGATCACTTCCAGCACCCAGTTGGGATACAACCCGGTGACCAGCATCAACACCACCAGCGGAGCCAGCGCGATCACCTCGCGGCGCTCGATTTCCAGCGAGTGTTCGTTTTCGTGATACGCGGCCCACTGCTCGTTGTACGGCCCGTGCAGCAGCTTCTGAATCCCCTTGAGGATGTAAATCCCCGTCACCAGCAAGCCCAACATGCTCAACAGCACGTACACCGGGTAGGTGCGGAACGCTCCGGAGACGATCAGAAACTCGCCCACAAAGCCGTTCAGCCCCGGCAGGCCCAGGCTGGCCATGCTGGTGAAGATCAGCAGCGCACCAAACACCGGGATGATGTCCCACAGGCCGCCGAATTTGCGCAGATCGCGGGTGTGCGCCTTGTGATAGAGCGCCCCGGCCAGCAAGAACATGCCCGCGCTGCTCAGACCATGATTGAACATTTGCAGCACCGCGCCGTTCATAGCCAACCGCGCGTTTTCACGGTCGTCTTCGCGCTGTTCTGGAGGATAGAGCTTGTCCACTTCGGACTGGTCGCTCACCCCCTCCGGTACCTCAATTCCGGCGATATTCTTCAGATAGCTATAGTTGCCCGCCTGCGCCTGTTCTTCGGCCCAGGTGGTGCCATACATCAGCGCGGCCACCGCCAATCCCAGCACGACAAACCCCATGTGGTTAACAGAGGAATAGGCCACCAGCCGCTTGAAGTCATTTTGACCCCAGGCCGCCAGCGCGCCGAGCACAATTCCGGCCACCGCCAAAAAGCCCAGCACATCGACCAGGTTATATTCCAGGCTGACCAGCTCGCGCGTGGACGTCCACTCGTAGGGGAACAGCGGGATCGCCAGCCGCAGGAAACCATACGCGCCCAGCTTGAGCAGCACCCCGGCCAGCAGCATCGAGCCGCCGGTGGGCGCTTCGGTGTGCGCGTCGGGCAGCCAGGTGTGAAACGGCCAGGCGGGAATTTTGATCAGGAACGCCAGCGCAAAGCCGAGCAGGGCATAATACTTGACGATGGAATAGTCCACGCCTAGCAGTTCATTGTCCTCCCCGGTCAGGGTAGGCCACACGCGCAGCATGTCGGGAATGTCGAACGTACCGACGAGGTGCCCAATCAACTGCGTGGCCAGCAGCAACCCCAACGACCCGGCCATCGTGTACAGGAAGAATTTGTTGGCCGCATAGCGCCGGTTTTTGCCGCCCCACAGGAAGATCAGGAAGTACATCGGCACCAGCCCGATTTCCCAGAACAGGAAAAAGATCATCATGTCCAGCGCGCAGAACACGCCGAGCATCCCTGTTTCCAGAAACAGGAACAGCGCCATCGCCGCCTGCACGCGCTCCGTGATCTCGAACGAGATCAGGATTGCCAGCGGGACCAGCAGCCCGGTCAGCAGGATCATGGTTGCGCTCAGGCTGTCCACGCCGACGTGCCACGCAGCGTTGATCTGCGGGAACCATTCGGCCTCTTCCTCAAACGCCCATTCGTCTGGGCTGTTGGGTGGGTTGGCCTGCACCGCGTAAAACACGCCGATGGCCATCACCAGGACCACGAGGCTGACGCCCAGCGCGATCCAGCGCGCCTCTTGTTTGCGCTCCTGGGGCAGCAAAAACACCACCAGCGCGCCGACCATCGGCAGCAAAATCATCAGGGTCAAAAAATCTACACGCAAAAAGTCCAGCATAGGGTGTGCCTCTCGCGCTACAAGACCTGGATCAAGAACAGGGTGCCAATCGCCAGCAGCGCCAGCGTGATATAGAACAGGTATTGCTGGATGCGCCCGGACTGTACGTGGCGGAACCAGCCCGCAAACTGCCCGATCAAGGCGGGAACGCCATCGCCCACGCCGTCGATCACCACGCGGTTAAAGCGCTTGAAGCCCTCGCCCAGCGCGGTAAAGAACTCGGCGATGGTTTCCAGCACGCCGTCGATGGTTTCTTTGTCGATGGCGTCGATCACGATATTGACCGCGAACCATTCCATCGGGCGCACCAGGTAGCGCCGGTAGAGAATGTCGATATAGAAGCGGTTTTGCAGCGCGGTCCAGATGCCCGCCCCCAACGCGCGTTCGGTCGGGTCGGTCTGCCCGGCTTGCAGCGGGCGGATGCCGTACACCACGTAGCCCAGTCCCAGACCGCCCAGCCCCAACCCGATGCTGAACAGGATCGGCAGCCAGTTGAGGTCGATGACTTCGGCATGGTGCGCGGTGGTGCCTGCCAGGAAATCGTGCAGCGGGTTATTCAGCGCGCCCAACAACGGGAAGTCGGTGTGCACGCCGATGAACCCGGCAAACACTGCAAAGAAAGCCAACACCATCAGCGGCACTTCCATCTGGGCGGCGCTCAGGCGCTCGACCGGCGTGGCGAACGTGACGCGCTGCGGATTCTGTTTGCCCCAGCGCGTGCGGTTCCACCAGATGACCCACTGCTTGCGGAAGGTGCCGACCCCGGCGTTTTCGGCGGCCTCGGTGCGCGGGCGGCCCCAGAAGGTCAGGAACCACATGCGCGCGGTGTAAAAAGCGGTCAGGAAGGCCGCCACCAGCAGCGTCAGCAGGACAAACAGCGGCAGCGGAGCCTGCGCGCCAACAAACGCGCCGTGCCACGCTTCGGCAAGAATCTCGTCTTTGGACCAGAAACCGGCGGTCAGGAACGGGAACCCGGCCAGCGATAGGCCGCCCAGCGCCATCGTGATCGCGGTCGCCGGGATGCGATGGATCAGCCCACCCATCCGTTGGACATCGTTGGGTGGCGCGCAGTAGTCCATCACCAGCCCGTCCGGTTCCGCGTGATGCGCGTGTTCGCCATGTTCATCTGCGCCATGCGAATCACCCCCATGCTCATGGGCCCCATGTTCATCATGGGTGTGGTGCTCGCCGTGTTCCATTGAGTGGATCACCGAGCCGGAGGCCATAAACAACAGCGCTTTAAAGAATGCATGGTTGACCAGGTGGAATGCTGCCGCGATCCAGGCTCCGATGCCCAGCGCCGCGACCATGTACCCCAGTTGGCTGATGGTCGAATAGGCCAGGATGCGCTTGATGTCGTTTTGGCCGAGCGCCAGAATCGCCGCGCCCAGCGCCGTCAAGCCCCCGATGAGGCCCATCAGCACCATCGGGGAGGAATAATCGCCATGATGGAAGTCCGCGCCTGCCGAGAGCAGCGGGAACATGCGCACCACCATGTACACACCCGCCGACACCATTGTCGCGGCGTGAATCATGGCGCTAACCGGCGTAGGGCCTTCCATCGCATCCGGCAGCCAGACGTGCAGCGGGAACTGCGCGCTCTTGCCAATGGTGCCGAACACCAGCAGCACCCCGATCAGGGCGGCGGCGCTGCCACCGAAGATCACGGCGTCCTGCGCAACCAGGTGCTCCAGCATTTCGCCATGATGGTCGTACATGATCTCGCGGAAGTTAAGCGTCGGCCCATGCCCCTCCATGGTACCCGTCATGATGAACAGGTAGCCAACGCCGACCAGCATCAGCACGTCCGCCGCGCGCGTGGTCATAAACGCCTTGACGCCCGCTTCCATCGCCGTCTTTTTGTGGAACCAGAAGCCAATCAGCGAGTAGGAGCAGAAGCCCATGATCTCCCAGCCGATGAACAGCAGCAGCAGGTTATCGGCCAGCACCAGCGTCAGCATCCCGCCGGAGAACAGCGACAGGTAGGCGAAGAAGCGCGCGTTGTGCGGGTCGCCGCGCATATAGCCCAGCGAATACACAAAAATCAGCAGGCAGGCCAGCGGCACCATCAGCAGCATGAACATCGTAAGCGGATCGACCAGCACGCCCATCTCGAAGGTATGCGTGCCCAGGTCCATCCAGTCGGTCGAACTGCCGAAGGGGTCGTGGCCCAGGTCGCGGTCCAGCCCCCACACGCCCCGGACGAACAGCGCCATGCTCAACACCCAGGACAGGCCAATCCCGACCAGTGCGACCGCCTGGCTCACCACCAGATTTCGCGAGGTGAACAGCGCGATAATCGCAAAGGAAAGGAACGGGAAAAACAGGATCAACCAGGATATATAGTTGACATCGAGCCAGTTTACGTCCATACGTTATCGTCCTAGTGTGTCACCATTTAAGTAAGTCCACGTCTTCGACGATGACCGACTTGTGGCGGCGGTAGATGGTGATGATCAGCGCCAGACCCACCGCAGCTTCGGCGGCAGCCACCACAAACACAAACAGCGCAAACACCTGCCCGTTAAGGTCGCCGGGGCTGTTGTAGCGCCAGAAGGCCACCAGGTTGATGTTCACCGCGTTTAACATCAGTTCAATGCTCATCAAAATCGCAACGGCGTTGCGGCGCGAGAGCACGCCGTACAGCCCGATACTGAACAGGCCTGCCGCCACCAGTAAGTACATCCACAACGGCACCATACGCTAGCCTCCGCTTTCGTCGTCGCCGGTTTCGGTCTCGGGATCGTCGGCGATGGCCGGGCTAACCATCAGCGCAGCCCCGATGAGCGCCGCCATCAACAGCACCGACGCCACCTCGAACGGCAGCATATAATAGTCCGGGTCGACCAACTGCTCGCCCAGGTCGGCCAGGCTGGTGCCGGGTACGTCGTCGGGGTCTTCTTCCGAGAAGTCGGCGCTCCAATCGTCCGCGCCCAGGTCGTCCATCAGCGGGGTGAGGACCGACACCATCACAGCGAAGAATACCACCGCTACCACCACCGCCCCGACCCACTGGGTATTGCGCGCATTCGTGCGCGTCACCTGGGGCGTGAGCATGATGGCGAAGATGATCAGAATCGCAATCGCGCCGATATAGACCGTCACCTGGACAAAGGCCAGGAACGGTGCGGTCAGCAGCGCAAACAGCCCCGCTACCCCAAACAGGGACAGCATCAGGTACAGCGCGGCGTGGAACAGGTTGCGCGAGGTGACGACCAGCAGACCGCTGCCCAACGTGAGCGCGCTTAAGATCAGAAAGACGACCGATTCAGCCGTTATGTCCACACAGTCCTCCTAGCCTAGTCGCCGGTTCCGGCAGGCACCGCGTTGGTGCCCATGCCCGGATCGTCCACCGGCCCGCGCAGCGCTTCGATGCGGGCCCGTTCGCGGCGACCCCGCTCGCGCAAGACAACACTCATACCCACAAACATGGCAATGTTGGCCACCAACAGCGCCACCGACGGCCAGAACGCATCGCCAAAGCTGTCGATTTCGTCCGTGTCCGGGATCAGTTTCCACACAAAGGCCACCACCAGCAGGTTGATCAGGCTGAGCGGGACCAGGAATTTCCAGTTGAGGTTCAGCAGTTGGTCGATGCGCAGCCGGGGCAGCGTCATACGCACCCAGATCAAGAATATGTAGGCCAGCAGGCTCTTGAAGATCAGCGCCAGGAAGCCGATCACCGGCAAACCCAGGATCACAATCAGGTCTTCCAGGCCGAAGAAGCGCCAGCCGCCCAGGAAAAAGACCGAGGTCAGCACCCCGACCGTAAAGGCGTGCAGGAATTCGCCCACGTAGAACATGCCGAACTTCATGCCCGAATATTCGATATGGAACCCGGCCACGATCTCCGATTCGGCTTCCAGCAGGTCGAAGGGACCGCGCCCCAGTTCGGCCTGGCTGGAGGTCAGGAAGATGAAGACCGTCATCGGGATGGCCAGCAGGTACATGATGTACTGCTGTTCGATGATGACCTGCAGCCGCATCGAACCGGCCAGCAGCACCGGTACCAGCAGCGCCAGCACCATCGGCACCTCGTAGCTGATCAACTGCGCCACCGAGCGGAAGGCCCCCAACAGCGCGAACTTATTGTTGCTGGACCAGCCAGCCATCACCACTGCTATCGCGCCCAGCGAACCCACCGCCACGATATAACCCACGCCCACACTGAGGTCGACGCCGACCAGGCCCGGCCCAAACGGGATCACGGCCCAGATCAGGATCACGGCCATCACCGACAGCACCGGCGCGATGTTGAACACCCAGCGGTCGGCACCTTCGGGCACGATGTCTTCCTTAATGATGATCTTGACCGTGTCGGCGATGGACTGCACCAGCCCGACCGGGCCGACGCGATTGGGGCCCAGGCGATCCTGGAAGCGGCCCGCCAGCTTGCGCTCCAGCCAGATGCCCAGCAGCGTCCACAGCAGGCCAAACCCGCCCACCACGAACACGCCCAGGCTCTTGGCCACCAGCACCGCCAGATCGTGCGAAAAACCAATGTCTTTGAGGAAATCAATCATAATTACCGTCTCCGGCAACAGGCAAAAAAGCCGGTAGTTGCGCGAACGGCTACCGGCTGCATGTTGTTCACTCCCACTCTAGCGCGCCTTTGCGCCAGGTATAGACCAGGGCCACCACCAGCAGCAAGATGAAGACCGTCATTTCGAACAGCGCAAACAACCCCAGCTTGTTGTAGGCCATCGCCCAGGGGAACAAGAAGATCAACTCGACATCGAACACCACGAACACCAGCGCAAACACGTAATACTGGGCGCGGAACTGCACCCAGGTGTTGCCGACGGTTTCGATGCCGCATTCATACGTTTGCTGTTTGATCTTGTTGGGGCGCTTGGGGCCGAGTAGTTTGCCCGCTACAATCGGAATGGTGGGCAGCATCCACCCCAAAGCAAAGAAAAGTCCAATAAACAACCATTCATGAACAGTCATCAACTATCTTGCCCTCCAACACACCACATGGACGGACCAGCAATACGCTATATCTTTATCAAACAATGGCGGGTAGTATAACAATCGCCCGGCAAACGGGCAATGCCTATTGTTTGCGCGTCACCGTCCACCATTCTAGCACAGCCGCCAGCATATACAAAACCGGCCAACAACGCCAGCCCAACCCCCGGCCAGCGCATTTTCATCAATTCGAGTTGGCGAATCTGCCCCAAAAC
>JAADYV010000178.1 GCA_010092855.1 Chloroflexota bacterium
CGCTATGTTGCCCCGGGGCAACATAGCCCCGCCTGGCATTGTTGCCTATGCTTCTGTTCGGCGCTCTCAAATCGCAGCGAGTATCTGGCAGCACACCAGGACTCAATCCAGCGCCAAAATGAGGTGGATTGGATCGCGCTGATGAGCACGATCCGCGCTGGTCAAAATGGCGCGACTCAAAGCACAGTGCCAGACCAATCTGAATCATGATCTAACCAGACCCGATACGCAACATCATGATCACATCCAAAAACGCATTCAGCTTGCATCACAATCAACAGGGTGATCACCACTGTGATTCGGACTGAAAATCGATACTGGAGTCAAGTACTCAATTGGATGATCAAAAAGCGCCCCACCCTACCCTGTGGAGTAGGGGGGTAACGGTCAGAATCGCACGGGGACGGGGCGTTCGTTTATCGCGATAAAACGAACGATGGGGTCTCTTTGTGGTGGGGCGATGCCGTTTGGGGGGGCTTTTTGGCCAAGCGCCCTACCCTCTCGTTCTGCCCGGCGTTTGGCCCACATACGGCAGGCATCGCTGCGCCAGATGCGGCGCGGTCCGCTGGGGATGTGGGCCGGCACCATGCACCCTGCCCTACCGCACGCACACGGATAGGGTTTGATTTGGCGCGCAACATCCGGGGAGATGGTGACACGTGTGCCATCCGGCTTGTATTGCACCAGCATCCCCGCTGCGTAGACAATGTCATCGGGCTGGAATCCGGTCCACGCCAGCCATGCCGCCAGCCGGTCGCAGGTCTGCATCGAAGGCATAAAATCTGCATAGCCGTGCAGCGCGCGCCGGAACACGGCGACACTGATACCGGCTTCGTTGGCAGCCCTCATCTGGTCCTGGGTGCTGGTGGTAGTGTACCCGTGCGCGATCATGCCGACCTGCACCAGGTCGGGCAGCTTAGGGCGTGCCTTGGCTAACACCATGACGTTTGCCAGCGGCATCTTCAACCAGCGCGCAATGTGAAAATAGGCTTCGACCGGCAAGTATGCAATCTGCTGGTTTGCTATCACCCGGCACAACATCCCTGGCGAGACATGCGCGGCCTGCACGACTTCTGACACCGATTGCCCCCGTTGGTGGACAGAGTGGAGGAAACGCCGTTTGACAATCCCAGAGAGTGTGATCCGTCGCATACTGGTTCACCTCAAGCAGTTAAAAATGGGTTGCTGCGTGCCGAATGTCTGAATCGCATCAAAAGATACCTGATTTCGATTAGCGCGGCTAAAAAGGCGTGTTTTGGCGCTCTCAGGCACGTCTTTGCGCGATAGCTTCTTCCAATACTGTTCGGAATTCTGCCGGAGATGGCAACGGTTTGTACATCAACATATCTGCCTGGGAGCGCGCCATGACCTCTCGCTCTTCACGCGGTTTCAGGTGGTAGGCCGTCATCAACACGATGGCGATGTCCTTGAGGATGGGACTCTGGCGCAGCCGGTAGCCGATATCATGCCCGTTGGTGCCTGGCAGCCGGATATCTAACAGCGCCAGTTCAGGCACATTGGTCTCTACACTGCCATCATCGACATCATCGATCCACTTCATGGCGTCCGTCCCGTTGGTGAAGGCTACGCCGTCAATACTCCAGATTTCGAACAAGGCCAGCAGCGTGTCGTACAGATCCGGCTCGTCCTCAACCACAATCCATGTTGACATACCAAACGATCTCCCTGTTGCTTGGTCTGTGCCCGAAAACCATTCTGGGTTTTCGACACCAGCCTAATTCTATTACAAAGACCGGGCAAAAAACAACGTTATCCACCACTCAGGATTTGATCGATTCCGGATATGTGATGCTGCAACACTTCAGCATAGGGTGTAGTCGCGTGGCGAGCCAGGTCGCGGTCCCACACGGCGATGTGATCGCCTAGTTGCAGCATTACATCCACCCCAGCACCGGTATCTCCCCAACCCCGTACCTGGCGGGTTAAATCAGTATAGAGATAGGCCAGGTAAAGCTGGATGGCAGGTGGAGCGTCTTTGTCCAGGGCATCTTGCAGCGTCTGCTGGAGGCTGTCGTAGAACATGCCCATCGTCTCGATCTGCGCACGCACCACGTAAACTTCGAGAGGGGTGCGGTAAAAACCCAACGTATCCAGCGCGCCCAGGAAACGGCCCTGATGCATCAGCGCTACTGCCAGTGCGTGGCGCGCGTGCCAGTTGCTTTCGCCAAAACTGATCGCCGTGCGCGCCGTGCGCTCGGCATCTTCGTAATAGCCGCTTTCGCCATAGGCTAGCGACAACCCGCAGAAGAACTCAATGGGCGCGTCTGGGTCCTCACAAACTGGTTCGGCGAGATCCATCGCAGCCTCGAACTCTTCGTTCTCCAATAGGTCCCAGAGATCGGCTAATTGCGGATCGTCGGTCGGGGTTTCAGTGGAAAAGAATACGCTCATAGCCCAATAGTCTTTCCATCTCCTGCGTCAAGTTAGCATCGTGTGTAATTGTAGGCGCATTAGACGCAAAATACAACGAACGTGCTCCGGGTAGTGAACACGTTCGTTGATTTAGTTGCCGATTTGAGGCGGTAGCCGGAGCGATTAAATGCCAGTCCGGCCTGTGAGCAGGCGCAGCCCATTTAGCACCACGATCACCGTGCTGCCCTCATGGCCGACAACGCCCAATGGCAGGGGCAGGTTGATGACAAATGCGCTCAGCACCAGCACCAGGATCACGGTCAGCGCAAATCCGATGTTTTGCCAGACCACGCGCTGCGCCCGGCGGCTGAGTTGGATCGCGTAGGGGATGCTATCCAGCTTGTCGCCCATCAGCACAACGTCCGCTGTTTCGAGCGCAACATCAGTGCCTGCCGCGCCCATCGCAATCCCAACAGTAGCAGCAGCCAGGGCGGGGGCATCGTTCACCCCGTCACCCACCATCGCCACCGGACCATGTTCGCGTTCCAGGTCTTCCATGATGCGCGCTTTTTCGTCTGGCATCAGGCCCGCGTGCACCTCGTCAACGTGTGCTTGCTGCCCAATGGTTTCACCTACCAGCGCATTGTCGCCGGTCAGCATCAC
>JAADYV010000179.1 GCA_010092855.1 Chloroflexota bacterium
ACGCTGTACCTGGACGGCAACCCGCTGGAAGACCCGCCGCCGGACGTAGTCGCACAGGGCACGCAGGCCGTGCTGGAATATCTGCGGGCGCAGCAGTAGCGCACACCATCAGCGGGTGGATTCGTGATCGGGGACGAAATCGTAGGGGCGTATCGCAATACGCCCTTACCCAGACCGGATGTTGACCAGCATCTCCAGGTGGATTCGTGATCGGCGCGGGGTGGGATTAGAATAGGGCCAGGACCGCAAAGCAGGGGGAACCCCATGATCACCATTGCGCTGGTGGACGACCACCCGCTGATGCTCAAAATCGTGCAGCAGGAGCTGGCGCGCGAACTCGACTTCGACATTGCGTGGACCTGTGCGCAGTCGGGCGAGGTGCTGGCGCGCGTTGCGGACGACCCGCCGGATGTGCTGGTGCTGGACCTGTCGTTCAGTGGGCAGGCATTCGAGCCGGTGACCGCCGTGCGCGACCTGCTGGCGCGCTTCCCCCGCCTGGCGATCCTGATCCTGACCGCGCACGACGACCCGGTGTGGATCGAGGAGCTGGTCCAGGCCGGGGCAAAGGGCTACGTGGTCAAGAGCGAGGATTTTTCGCTCAAGCTGGCCGACGCGGTGCGCGCGGTTGCCCAAGGTCGGACCTTCCTCTCGCCGACGGCAGTGCTGGGCCTGAGCACCGCCCGCCAGAAGTACACTCTCACCCCCCGTGAGCGCGCGATCCTGCGGCTGGCCGCGCAGGGGATGCCCAACCCGGAGATCGCGCAGGCGCTGAGCATTGCGGACGGCACGGTGCGCAACCACATCAGCAATATCTACGCCAAACTGGGCGTGGACACGCGCGAGGCCGCCATCCGCGCGGCGCAAAACCTGCGCGAACTGCCG
This sequence comes from Chloroflexota bacterium, assembly GCA_010092855.1. GTDB lineage: Bacteria > Chloroflexota > Anaerolineae > Aggregatilineales > Aggregatilineaceae > TC-15. The sequence continues at coordinate 883 of JAADYV010000179.1, forward strand.
CGCCCGGAGATGAACCTCAAGCACGAGCTGCGCACCCCGCTGCATACGCTGCTGGGATTGGCGCGCCTGCTGGAAGCGAAATTGCAGCGGCACGGCCAGCTCTCGCTGGCGGATGGTGAGCTGCTGGAGCAAATCGTAATCGAAGCCGAACGGCTGGACCGTATGATCGGGGAGTTGACATAACGATGGCGCGCATTCTGTACGTGGAAGATCACCCCCCGGCGCAGTACCTGATGGACGCCATCATCAGCGAGATGACGGCCCATGAACTGCTGCTGGCCAGTTCCGGCGCAGAAGCAGAGCAGCTTGCGGAATCCTTCCCCCCGGACCTGTACATCCTCGACCTCGACCTGCCGGACACGGACGGGCTGCGGCTGGCGGAAACGCTGCGCGCCGCGCATCCCGCGCCCGTGATCCTGGTGTCGGCCTATGCCGAGGCGGTCGACGAGGCCGCGCTGGACGACATGCACTACCTGGCCAAACCGCTGGAACCGGACCATGTGGCGGATACTATTCGACGCGCCCTGGCCGGATGAAGCCGACACGCTCCAGCGCCCGGCCAGTATCCAGGCGGCGCAGCGCATCCGCGCCTACTGGCGGACGCGCGGCTGGCAGTTGGTGCTGGGCGAAGTGGTGCTGTGGGTGGCGGTGGTCGCGTGGGAGGTGCCGCACGCCCCGGCGTATGGTTTCCTGGCCGGGGTCATTGCGCTGGCGGTGGTGCTGGGGCTGCTGCCCCCGCGCCTGACGATGGCCGGGTTGGTTGGCATCGTGCTGCTGTTCATGGTGCAGGGCATGTTGATCGCTGGGCTGGGCGCGGTGACGGCGCTGTCGTATATGGTGCCGTATACCATCGCGGGTATGGTGCTCTCCGGGCGGCGGCGCTTGATCGCGCAGGCGTGGTGCGTGGTGGTGTTCTGGGTGTCGCTGGTGTACGAGGTGCTGCCGACCTTCCCCCAACTCGATCCCCCGCGCTACATCCTGGTCAGCTACAATATCCTCATCGCCGCGTTCACCTTCCAGACGCTGCGGCTGCTGAACCAACTGGCGGTCGAACTGAACGCCGAGACGGTCACCGCCGAAGTCCGCCAGCAGAGCCACCAGTTCCTGGCGCGTGTGAGCCACGAACTGCGCACGCCGCTGAACTCGGTGCTGGGCTTCGCCAAGCTGCTGCGCCGCACCGACCTGACCGACAAACAGGCCGGCTTCCTGGTGCACGTGGTCGACGAGGGCGAGCACCTCAACCGCCTGGTGAGCGACCTGCTGGACAGCGCGCACCTCTCCACCGGCAAGCTCACACTCAAACGTGCCCCGTGCGATCTCAACGCCATCTGCACCACCGTCGCCGACGAACACCGCCCGCACGTCCCGCCCACTGTCACCCTTGCGCTGGACCTGACGCCGGAGCTGCCCCCGCTGGACTGCGACCGGATGCGCGTGCGGCAGGCGCTTGGTAACCTGGTCTCCAACGCCATCAAGCACACCCGCACGGGTACGATCACCATCCGCACCCGGCAGCGGGGGGCGGCGCTGCTGGCCAGCGTGACCGACACCGGCCCCGGCATCCCAGAGGAGCAGCAGAAGCTGATCTTCGTGCCATTTGTGCAGCTCGACGGCCCCGGCACGGAGCGGCGCGCGGGCGTCGGCCTGGGGCTGGACATCGCGCTGCAACTGGCGCGGCTGCACGGCGGGAACATCCACCTGGAAAGTTTGCCCGGCCAGGGCAGCACCTTCACGCTCGAGCTGCCGCTGCCGGGCGGGTAGGGTTTGGCGAGGGGGTTCCCCTCGCGCTCCCACCAGGGGTCACGGACCCCTGGACCCCGCTGGACGGCGCGCCGCGCCATCCAGCCGTTAGCCTTGGCGCGCCAGATTTTGAGGGCTGCGGTGGTGAGGAAAAAAACTGCCCCGCGTCCC